>CAYNUN010000075.1:0-7827 GCA_964400345.1 uncultured Methylobacteriaceae bacterium | reverse complement strand
CGACCCACAACACGCCGCCGCCGACGAGCATGATCGCGGCCGCCGTGGTGGAAGAGCTCCGGCGGCGTCTCGAATCGGACCATCGCGTCAGCGTCGGCTTCGTCCCCTACAACCAGCAGGTCCGGATCCGTTCGGACAACGGCAACGCCGCCTGTATCCGGAACCGGACCGGGACGGACGAGGCGCTCGCCACGTTCGAAGACGATTTCCCGACGATGCGCTGCTCGATCAATTCGGCGGCCAATGTGATCGTGCCGGAACGTGCGCCGCCCCGCCCGATCGGTCCGGCGAGCGAGGCGCTCGTGCCCGATCCGGAGGTCCGGCAAGAGATCAATGACGAGGCCGCACGTTTCCAGACGTATCTCGCCCAGCGCCTGCTGCCGACGAGAGGCATGCGTCATGGCGGCTGCCGCAACATCACGCTGGGGCTCGTCGCGGCCTATGACCAGGTCGTCGATCTCGATCCGACCGAGCACGAGGGAGTGGTCGTCCTCGTCGTCGACGGGCCGCATGACGCCCGCGCCCGCTCCAACGGGAGCTTCGAAGCGGACGATCGGTTCTGCGAAAGGACGGGGTCGCCGGGCAATTCCGTGCTGCTGGCGCAGGCGCTCGAAAACGCCTGCACCGAGGGTGCGGAACCGAAGAAGCGGAACAAGCGGAAGAAGAAGAAGGATGGGACGGAGGTGATCGGGGAGTTCCCGGATTTCCCGTTGCGTCTCGTCATCGTGGACGTCGGCAACCGGCTCGGCACGCTGCCCGCGGGGTGCATCGGCGTGGCGCGCATCGTCGATTCTCCCGCCGCGATCAACGCGACGAATGCGGCCGTGACGGCGCGCACAGTGGTCGACGAGATCCTCGGCACGAGCGCGCCCGTGGCCGTCCCCTGAGGACCGCGGGAGGCGTCAGGCCGCTCTGAGGCTCCGGAACAGGCCGAGGCCGTCGGTGCCGCCGACGAGATCTTCGATGAGATTTTCGGGATGCGGCATCATGCCGAGCACGTTCAGCCGCTCGGACCAGATGCCCGCGATGTCGTTGGTCGACCCGTTCGGATTCGCCGCGCCGCCGACCTTGCCGGACGCGTCGCAATAGCGGAAGGCGACGCGCCCCTCGCCTTCGAGGCGGCGGATCGTCTCCGCATCGGCCTCGTAATTGCCCTCGCCATGGGCGATGGCGACCTCGATCACCTGCCCCGGCGCATAGGCGCGGGTGAAGGCGGTGTCGGTCCGCTCGACCTTGAGATGCTGCATGCGGCAGACGAAGCGGAGATCGCGGTTGCGCATCAGGATGCCCGGGAGCAGGCCCGATTCGACGAGGATCTGGAACCCGTTGCAGATGCCGAGAACGAGGCCGCCGCGCGCGGCATGCGCGCGGACCGCATCCATGATCGCCGCCCGGCCCGCGATGGCGCCGCAGCGCAGATAGTCGCCGTAGCTGAACCCGCCGGGAAGCACCACGAGATCGGTCCCCGCCGGAAGCGCGGTGTCGGCGTGCCAGACCTTCACGGGTTCATGGCCCGCCCCGACGCGCAGCGCGCGGATGACGTCCTGCTCGCGGTTCGACCCCGGAAAGACGACGACGGCGGATTTCATGGCGATCCCTCAGCCCGCGATGTCGATGCGGTAATTCTCGATCACGGTGTTGGCGAGCAGTTTGTCGCAGGCGGTCTTCAGCAGAGCCTCCGCCGCGGCCTTGTCCGTGCCGGCGAGCTCGATGTCGAAGACCTTGCCCTGCCGCACGGAGCCGACGCCGTCGATCCCGAGCGACTTCAGCGCGCCTTCGATCGCCTTGCCCTGGGGGTCCAGAACGCCGTTCTTCAGGGTGACGGTGACGCGGGCTTTCATGGGATCTCCGCCGGAATGGAAACGGGGGCGGAAGGGTTCGCGCCCCGGCCCCCGTCTATCGCGATTTTCTCCGGCGCTCAACGCGCCGGACGGGTCATTTCACGAGCTTCGGCCCGGCGCCCGCCGGCGGCTCGTTCTCCGACATGATGCCGAGCCGGCGCGCGACTTCGGAATAGGCCTCCACGAGGCCGCCCATGTCGCGGCGGAAGCGGTCCTTGTCGAGCTTGTCGGCGGATTTGATGTCCCACAGACGGCAGGAGTCGGGCGAGATCTCGTCGGCGACGACGATGCGCATCATGTCGCCTTCCCACAGACGGCCGCATTCCATCTTGAAGTCGACGAGACGGATGCCGACGCCGAGGAAGAGGCCCGACAGGAAATCGTTGACGCGGATGGCCAGCGCCATGATGTCGTCGATCTCCTGCGGCGTGGCCCAGCCGAAGGCGGTGATGTGCTCTTCCGACACCATCGGATCGTTGAGCGCGTCGTTCTTGTAGTAGAATTCGATGATCGAGCGGGGCAGCTGCGTGCCCTCTTCGATGCCGAGGCGCGTGGAGAGCGAGCCCGCCGCCACGTTCCGGACCACGATTTCGAGCGGAATGATCTCCACTTCACGGATCAACTGCTCGCGCATGTTGAGCCGCCGGATGAAGTGGGTCGGCACGCCGATGTCGTTCAGGTTCTGGAAGACGTATTCCGAGATGCGGTTGTTCAGGACGCCCTTGCCGTCGATCACCTCATGCTTCTTCGCATTGAAGGCGGTGGCGTCGTCCTTGAAGTGCTGGATCAGAGTGCCGGGCTCGGGACCTTCGTAAAGGACCTTCGCCTTTCCCTCGTAGATCCGACGGCGGCGATTCATCGGGGTGTACCGTGCTCGAGAAAATCCATCATGACGGCCGGCGGGCTCCGTGTCGTTCGATCGTCGTCCCGCGCGCGGGACGCGGCGTCGAATCGGAGCGGGCCGGGGCGCGTCCGCGGGCGGAACCTACTCGATCGGACGTCCGAGCACAATCATCCGCCCCGCGGCGGTGAAAAGAACCGCGATGCGGGGGACTCTGGCGCAGCCGGAAAAGGCCCCCATATCGGGGTGGAAGGAGCGGAAGGCTCCGGAGCCGCAGAGGGGACCTGCATGACGACGTTCGACAAGCGTGAGGAAGCCTTCGAGAGGAAATTCGCCCATGACGAGGAGATGCGCTTCAAGCTGACGGCCCGGCGCAACCGCCTTTTCGGAGAATGGGTGGCGGAACGTCTCGGCAAATCCGGCGAGGCCGCCAAGGCCTATGCGACCGAGGTCGTGCTCGCGGATTTCGAGGAGATCGGCGACGACGACGTGTTGCGGAAGGTGCGGCAGGATTTCGGCACGGCGGGCCTCGCGGTGACCGACGCCGAACTCCGCGCCAAGCTCGACGAACTCGAACACGCCGCGAAGCTGCAGCTGAGCTGAGCGGCGGCCTTCGATCCGCGAGGGCCTGATCTGCGCCGTCGTCGACTTGCGGGTCGACCGACGGCGCTTCTACTCTCTCCGGGTCCTCGGATCGAACCGGGGCTGTTGATGCGGGCGCGCGCATGCGTCCGCCGGGAGAGGAAGCGCCTTCATGAGCTCGACGTCCACGGTTCCGCAGCTCGCCGCGCGCATGCGCGCCGGCGAAAGTCTGATCACCGCCTGGAACGGCATTCCCGATCCGCTGCTGTCGGGCCTCTTGGCCCGCGAGGCGTTCGACACCGTGACGCTGGACATGCAGCACGGCGCGCAGGACATCGCCTCCGTCGCGGTCGGCGTGCAGACGGTCGCCGCCGCCGGCAAGCCGACCATCGTGCGGATCCCGGTCGGCCAGTTCGCGATCGCCTCCCGCGTGCTCGATCTCGGCGCGTCCGGCGTCATCGCGCCCATGGTCAATTCCAAGGCCGACGCCGAGGCCTTCGCCTCCTTCATGAAGTTCCCGCCGCTCGGCGACCGCAGCTGGGGCCCGGCGCTGACCATGTCGTTGATGCCGAATCTGACGGGGCCGGATTACCTCGCGGAGGCCAATCGTCATCACCTGTCGATCGCCATGATCGAAACGAAGGAGGCGCTGAACGCGCTCGACGACATTCTCGCCGTGCCGGGCATCGACGCGGTCTTCGTCGGGCCGTCCGACCTGTCGATCGCGCTCAGCGGCGGACGCAATGTCGACCCCACCCGCAAGGACGTGGCCGATGCGCTTCTGCACGTCGCGCAGCGGGCGCGGGCGCATGCCAAATTCGCGACCTGTTTCGCGCCGCGGCCCGAAGACGTGCCGCAGCTCGTCAAGGACGGCTATTCGCTGATGGCGATCTCGACCGACTTCATGCAGCTCCGTGCGGGCGCGCGCGCCTCGCTCGCCGCCGCGGGCCGCGTCTGATTCAGGCGTCGCCGGGTTTCTCGCCGGCGCTCTTCTCCTCGGTGCGGAGAGCGTCGGCGAGCCGCATCGCGGCCGAGCCGGGGCGCAGCGGCTTCTGCTGGCTCTCATGCGGGGCCCAGCCGGACAGCCAGACGATCTCGAAGGTCGCCCGGACCTTGCCGTCCGGGTCCGAGAAGCGTTCGGCATAGATCTCGGCCGCCCGCAGCAATGTCGCGCGACGGAGCGGATCGCGCCGCCGCGCCAGCAGGGCGTTGGCGCCGCCCATGGCGCGGAGATCGCGCATGAGCCCGAACGGGCTCGCATAGCGCACCACCACCGTGTCCGCATCGGTGACGGGCAGCGCGAAGCCCGCGCGCTGCAACAGGCCGCCGAGATCGCGCAGATCCGCGAAGGGCGCGACGCGCGGGCTGACCCCGGCCTCCATCTCGCTTTCGGCCTGCATGAAGGACTGCCGCAATTCGGCGAGCGTCGCACCGCCCAGAAGGCAGCCGATGAACAGCCCGTCCGGCCGCAAGACCCGCCGGGCCTGGACGAGCGTGCCGGGAAGATCGTCGACGTTCTGCAGCGCGAGGAGCGTCACGATCAGATCGAAGGAACCGCCGTCGACCGCGACGAGCGCGGGGTCGGCGACGAAGCCCGACACGCCGGGCGCGAGCGCCGCCGCGACGGGCGCGGCCTGAACGATCCGGCCGGGACGGCCGTCCGTCCGGAGCGCTTCGACGGCATGCGGGCCGGGCGTGCCGAGATCGAGCGCGTCGCCGAAGGGCCGCGACACGGTCAGGAGCCGGTCCGCGAGATCCTCCGCCGCGCGGGCGAGGAGAAAATCGGCGCGGCCCGTCGCGGCCGCCCGTTCGAGGCGGCGACGCAGGAGCGCGCGATCGAAAAGCGCCGGGGCGGTCATGCGCCCTTATCGCGCCTCATCCGCATCCGGTCAAAGTCGGACTGGACGGAAGACGCGGGCGGGTGAATCCTGCCTGCGGGATCGACGGTTCCGGAGCGAGGGATGACGGCCGCGCCTATCGAACGCTCCGCCGCGCTCCGGGCGCTGTCCGGCCTCTTCGGCCGCCGGCTGGCCGATCTCGTCCACCCGCCGTCCTGCATCGTCTGCCGCGCCGCGACGGCGGAACCGCATGCGCTCTGCGCCCGGTGCTGGCGGGCGATGCCCTTCATCGAACGCCCCTTCTGCGAAAGGCTCGGAACCCCGATGGCGGTCGCGCTGCCCGGCCCGATGCTGTCGCCCGCCGCCATCGCCGATCCGCCGCCCTTCGCACGGGCGCGCGCCGCGGTGCGCTACGAGGGCGCGGCGCGCGAGATCGTGCACGGGCTGAAATACAAGGACGGGCTGCGCCTCGTCCCCGCGATGGCGCGCTGGATGGAACGGGCCGGCGCGGACCTGCTCGCCGACGCCGACGTGATCCTGCCCGTGCCGATGCATCGGTTCCGCTTCTGGATGCGCCGCTTCAATCAGGCCTCCGCGCTGGCGACGGCGATCGGCGGGCGGGCGGGCGTCCCGGTGCGGACGGATCTGCTCCGCCGCATCCGCGCGACTTCGCCGCAGCCGGGCCTCACCCGGAAGGAGCGCGGGGAGAATCTCCGCAACGCCTTCGCGACGGCCCCGGCGGGCCGAGGATTTCTCGAAGGAAAGCGCGTTCTCCTCGTCGACGACGTGCAGACCACGGGAGCGACCGCGAGCGCCTGCACGCAGGCGCTGCGCAAGGCCGGCGTGCAGGAGGTCGATCTCCTCGTCTTCGCATGCGTGGTTCCGTCCGCGTGAAGCGCCTATATGATCTTGTCGTAAGTTCGAAGTCGGCGTGACGGAGTACACCCATGGCCGCTGCGGTCACCATCTACACCAAGTCCTATTGCCCCTATTGCCATGCGGCGAAGGATCTTCTGAAGAAGAAGGGCGCGGCCTTCGAGGAGATCGACGTCACCACCGACCGCGAGGGGCAGACCGCGATGGCGAAGCGCGCCGGCGGCCGGACGACCGTTCCGCAGATCTTCATCGGCGCGGCCCATGTCGGCGGCTGCGACGATCTCTACGCGCTCGATGCGTCGGGCAAGCTCGACCCGCTGCTTTCGGCCTGAGGTTCAGGATGTCCCGCTTCATCGCCGCCTGTGTCCAGCTCCGCTCGGGCACCGACCCGAAGGCCAATACCGAGACCGCGCTTCGCCTCGTCGGCGAGGCCGCGGATCGCGGCGCGCATTACGTCCAGACCCCGGAGATGTCGAACTCGGTCAACCGGAACCGCGAAGGCCTCGCCGCGACGCTGGCGACGGAGGAGCGCGACGGCATGCTGGCCGCCCTGCGCGATCTCGCGCGCCGGCGCGGAATTCACGTCCATATCGGCTCGCTGGCGATCTCGGTCGGCGAGAAGGTCGCCAATCGCGCCTATCTGATCGGACCGGACGGCGAGATCGCGGCCCGCTACGACAAGGTGCATCTCTACGACGTCGACCTGCCGAACGGCGAGAGCTGGCGCGAATCGCGCACCTATACGGCGGGCGAACGGGCGGTGGCGGTCGATCTGCCCTGGGGTCGGCTCGGCGTGACCATCTGCTACGACGTGCGCTTCCCGCATCTCTACGCCGCGCTGGCGGAGGCCGGTTGCGACTTCGTCTCCGCACCGGCCTGCTTCACGAAGCAGACGGGCGAGGCGCATTGGCAGGTGCTGCATCGCGCCCGCGCCATCGAGACGGGCTCCTTCATGATCTCGGCCGCACAGGGCGGCCGGCACGAGGACGGTCGCGAGACCTACGGCCATTCGATCATCGTCGACCCGTGGGGCCGGGTGCTGGCCGAAGCGGACGACGCGCCCGGCGTGATCATGGCGGAGATCGAGGTCGGGCTCGTCGCCGATGCGCGGGCGCGCATTCCGACCTTGGCCCATGCCCGGCGCGTTCCGGTCGCGGTCCTCGGGGCCGGATCCGACCGCGCCTCGTGACCGAGGCCCGCGCCGCATCATGATCCTTTACGCGCTCGCCTGCGACTCGGGGCACGAATTCGAAAGCTGGTTCCGCGACAGCGCCGCCTACGACATGCAGCGCGCGGAAGGCTTCGTCTCCTGCCCGTTCTGCGGTTCGGAAAAGGTGGAGAAGGCCGTGATGGCGCCCAATGTGGCGCGCAAGGACCGGGCCGTCGCCGCGCCCGGCCTCGACGAGGCGCACGCGCCCGCCGCCGCGCCGACGCTTCCGCCCGCGGCTTCCGCCGGAGCGCCGGCCGCGCCCGCGCTCTCCGACAAGGACCGGCTGATCCGCGAAATGGTACGGGAGGTCCATGCCCGCCTGACCGAGAACGCCGACTATGTCGGTCCGTCCTTCGCCGAGGAGGCGCGGAGGATCCATGAAGGCGAGGCCGAGGAGCGGCCCATCTGGGGCGAGGCGACGCTCGAAGAGGCCAAGGAGCTGATCGAAGAGGGCATCCCCGCGATGCCGATCCCGGTGCCGCCGGACGAGCGGAACTGACGTTCGTCGGACCGCGAGATCAGCGCGTCCTTTCCAGGATCGACACGTAATTCGCCACCGCCGCGCCGCCCATGTTGAAGATGCCGCCGAGCGTCGCGCCTTGGATCTGCATGTCGCCCGCCTCGCCCGAGAGCTGCATC
>CAYNUN010000074.1:0-7833 GCA_964400345.1 uncultured Methylobacteriaceae bacterium | reverse complement strand
CTCTCGCGCATGCTGTTTCCGGAGGTGGCGCGGCTCGGCGGGGATGCCGGCGCGCGAAAGCTGCTGGAAGGCCGGGCGGAGCGGGTGGTCGTGGTGCCGGTCGACGATCCGGCGGTGGCGCTCGATCTCGATACGCCGGACGCACTCGCGGCGGCGCGCGGGAAGCGTCCTTCTCCCTGATGGAGAAGCAGGGGCGCTCCCCGAGACCGGGGCGCGCGCTGCGAGGGCGCGTCGCTCTCGGAAATCCTCATCCCTCCTGCGCGGCCGCCCCCCTCCCCATCGCCGTGCCGCGCCGCTATAACCCCGGCTCGGTTCTCACCCGCTTCCGCAGAGGCCCTCCATGTCCGGCAGCACTCGTTCCAGCGCAGACCTCGATCCGCGCCGCCGCAAGATCCTGTTCCGCTCCTGGCATCGCGGGATGCGGGAGATGGATCTGATCATGGGCAAATTCGCCGACAAGGAGATCGGCGCGCTGTCGGCTCAGGAACTCGACGATTTCGAACTGCTGATCGAGGTTCCCGACCGCGATCTCTTCGGTTGGATCGTGAGCGGCACGGAAGTGCCGTCGAATTACGACACGCCCGTGTTCCGCAAGCTGCGCGATTTCCACACCCATCTGGAGCCGCTCCACGCCTGACGGCGCGGCACCGCTTTTCCGGCCGCCGCGTCCTCGACCGACGCTCCCGAACGGCCCTGCGGGGCCGCATGAGGTTTCTTTTTCCGCATGAAAGCCGCCCTCGACCGCATCCTCGCCCTCATCGCCAAGCGGGAGCGGGCGACGCTCGCATCCGTGCCCGAGGGGTTCGACGTGCCCGTCCTCGCGGATCTGGCGCGGGCTTCGGCGCGCAAGGGGCCGGAACGTCCGGCCACGCTGGTCATGGTGGCGCGCGACGGCGGGCGGCAGGCGTCGCTCGAAGCGGGGCTCGCCTTCGTCGCGCCCGACATCGAAGTGCTGAGTTTCCCCAATTGGGACTGCCAGCCCTATGACCGCTCGTCCCCCAATGCCGCGATCTCCGCGCGCCGGATCACGGTCCTGTCGCGGCTCGCGCGCTCGCGCTCCGGCGAGGATCGACCGCGGATCCTGATCGTCACCGCCAATACGCTCGTCCAGCGCGTGCCCAAGCGCGAGCGCATCGCCGCCGAGACGTTCTCCGCCGCGCCGGGCAACGTCGTCGACACGACGAAGCTCGCCGCTTGGCTCGAAGGCAACGGCTTCCAGCGCACGGCGACCGTTCGGGAGACGGGCGAGTTCGCGGTGCGCGGCGGGATCGTCGATCTCTACGCGCCGGGCATGCCCGACCCCGTCCGGCTCGATTTCTTCGGGGACACGCTCGAATCGATCCGCAGTTTCGATCCTGAGACGCAGCGCTCGGTGGGGCAGCTGCGCGCGCTCGACCTCGTGCCGATGAGCGAGGTTCAGCTCACGACCGAGACGATCCGGCGCTTCCGGCAGAACTATCTCTCGCTGTTCGGCGCCGCCACGCGAGACGACACGCTCTATGAGGCGATCAGCGAAGGCCGCCGCCATCCGGGCATGGAACATTGGCTGCCGCTGTTCCACGAGGGGCTGGACACGCTGTTCGACTATATGGAGGACGCGCCCTTCGTCTTCGATCCGCATGTGCAGGATGCGGCGGGCGAGCGCCTCGCGACGGTGAAGGACCATTACGACGCGCGCGCCGCGGCGCTGGCCAAGCCCGCGCCGGGAGCGACGCCCTACAAGCCGCTGCCGCCCGACGCCCTCTACCTCTCCCCCGAGGAATTCGCGGAGCGTTCGACCAAGGTCGCCGGGGTGACGTTGTCTCCGTTCGCGCAGCCGGAAGACCATGGACGCGCGGTCGTCGATGCGGGAGGGCGGCCCGGCCGCAGCTTCGCGCCGGAGCGGCAGCGCGCCGAGGCGGGCGAGAGCGTCAACGTGTTCGACGCCGTGACGGCGCATGCGCGCGACCTCCAGAAGGACGGCAAACGCGTGCTGGTGGCGGCTTGGTCCGACGGCGCGCGGGACCGGCTCTCGCATGTCCTCGCCGATCACGGATTGAAGCCGATCGAACCCGTGGCGACGCTGGCCGAAGCGCTGAAGCTTGCGCCGGGCAAGACCGGACTGGCCGTCTGGGGGCTGGAGACGGGCTTCGAGACCGACGATCTCGTGGTGATCGGCGAGCAGGACATTCTGGGCGACCGCCTCGTGCGCCGCGCGCGGCGGTCCAAGCGCGCGCAGGACTTCATCTCCGAGGTCGGCGCCCTGACCCCGGGCGATCTCGTCGTGCATGTCGATCACGGCATCGGCCGCTTCGTGGGCCTGCAGACGATCGATGCCGCGGGCGCGCCGCACGACTGTGTCGAGGTGCATTACGCGGGCGGGGACAAGCTCTTCCTGCCCGTCGAAAATCTCGAACTGTTGTCGCGCTACGGCTCCGAGGAGACGGAGGTTCCGCTCGACAGGCTGGGCGGCGGGGCTTGGCAGGCGCGCAAGGCCAAGATGAAGCAGCGCATCCGCGAGATGGCGCATGCGCTCATCAAGATCGCGGCCGCGCGCATGCTCAAGGAAGCGCCCAAGCTGGAGCCGCCTTCGGGCGTCTACGACGAATTCGCCGCCCGCTTCCCCTATGAGGAAACCGAGGACCAGCAGAACGCCATCGACGCGGTGATGGAGGATCTCGCCTCCGGGCATCCGATGGATCGGCTGATCTGCGGCGACGTGGGCTTCGGCAAGACGGAAGTGGCGCTGCGCGCCGCCTTCGCGACCGCGATTTCGGGCAAGCAGGTGGCGGTGGTGGTGCCGACCACGCTGCTCGCGCGACAGCATTTCAAGACCTTCTCGACCCGATTCCAAGGGCTGCCGATCGTGGTGAGGCAAGCCTCCCGCTTCGTCTCGACCAAGGACATGAACGAGACGAAGAAGGGCATCGCGGACGGCACGGTCGACATCGTGGTCGGCACGCATGCGCTGCTCGGCAAGAACATCGCCTTCAAGGATCTGGGCCTTCTCGTCGTCGACGAGGAGCAGCATTTCGGCGTGGGCCACAAGGAGCGGCTCAAGGAACTGCGCGCCGAGGTCCATGTGCTGACGCTTTCGGCCACGCCGATCCCGCGCACGCTGCAATTGGCCATGACGGGCGTGCGGGAGCTGTCGATCATCGCGACGCCGCCCGTCGACCGCCTCGCCGTGCGGACCTTCGTCGCCCCCTTCGATGCGCTGATCGTCCGGGAAGCGATCCTGCGCGAGCGCTATCGCGGCGGGCAGACCTTCTATGTCTGTCCGCGGATCGAGGATCTCGACGAGGCGAAGGCCTTCCTCGCCTCCGAAATCCCCGAAGCGAAGGTGGCGGTCGCGCATGGGCAGATGGCGGCGACGGAACTCGAAGGCGTGATGACGGCCTTCTACGAGGGGCAGTACGACGTGCTGCTCTCCACCGCGATCGTCGAATCCGGGCTCGACATCCCGACTGCGAACACGCTGATCGTGCATCGCGCGGACATGTTCGGGCTCGCGGCGCTCCATCAGCTGCGCGGGCGGGTCGGACGATCGAAGGTCCGCGCCTATGCCTTCTTCACCTTCCCGGCGAACCGGCAGATCACGGCGCAGGCCGAGAAGCGGCTCAAGGTTCTTCAGTCGCTGGAAGGGCTGGGTGCGGGTTTCATGCTGGCCTCCCACGATCTCGACATCCGCGGGGCGGGGAATCTCCTCGGCGACGAACAGTCGGGCCACATCAAGGAGGTCGGCTACGAGCTTTATCAGAAGATGCTCGAAGAGGCCGTCGCCGCGCTCAAGGCGGGCATCACCGACGAGGACGAGATCGCCGACACGCAATGGTCGCCGACCATCACGATCGGCACGCCCGTGATGATCCCGGAGCATTACGTCTCCGACCTCACGCTGCGGCTCGGGCTCTACAAGCGCCTTTCGTCGATCGCGTCGGACGAGGAGATCGAGGCCTTCGGCGCGGAGATGGCGGACCGGTTCGGGACGCTTCCCGCCGAGGTGGAGCAATTGCTCGGGCTCGTGCGCATCAAGGCGTTGTGCCGCCGCGCCAATATCGAAAAGGTCGAAGCGGGGCCGCGCGGGGTCATCGTCTCGTTCCGCGACAATGCCTTCGCGAATCCGGAGGGACTGGTCACCTTCGTCGCGCGGCAGGGTTCTCTCGCGAAGGTGCGGCCCGACATGCGCGTCGTCTTCATCGGCGAATACGACACGCCGGAAGACCGGCTGAAGAGCACCGCCAAACTGCTGCGGGAGCTCGTGCGGATCGCGGAGACGAAGAAGGCGGCCTGACGGAAGAGGTCGATGCCCGCATGCGCGGGCACGACGGGGGAGGGTGCGGAAGGTTCAGACGCCCGCGCCGTGCATCTCGGCCACGGCGGCGTCGATCGCCTTGACCATGACCTCCGGCGCTTCCGCGCCCGAGACGCCGATCCGCCCGGCGAGGATGAAGAAGGGCACGCCCTGAATGCCGATGCGGTTCGCCTGCTCGATCTCCTCCGCGACGGTGTCGAGATCCATGTCGCTTTCGAGCCGGGCTTCGACGCCGGAGCGCGCGAGGCCCGTCGCCTCGGCGACGTCGGCGAGCACGTCGCGGTCGCCGATGTCGCGGCCTTCCTCGAAATAGGCGCGGAACAGAGCCTCCGCCATGTCGTTCTGCAGCTCCGCCTCATGCGCCCAGCGGATGAGACGGTGCGCGTCGGTCGTGTCGGGCGAGCGTTCGATGGCGTCGAAGTCGAAGGCGATTCCCTCGTCCTCGCCGGTGACGGCGATGCGGCGGGTCAATTCCTTCACCTCTTCGATCGAGCCGAATTTCCGCAGCATGTATTCGGATCGCGGAATGCCGCCGGGCGGGATGGTCGAATCGAGCCGGAAGGGGCGCCAGCGGATTTCGACCGGAATGTCCGGTCTCGCGGCCAAAGCCTTCTCCAAGCGTTTCTTTCCGATGAAGCACCAGGGGCATACGACGTCGGACACGACGTCGATGATCAGAAGGTCTCGGGATTCGGCCATGGCGGCCTCCTTGTGCGGGAGAGGGAGCGCGCCTCAGCGCCCTTCGATCCAGAAGCTCTCGGGAGCATAGCCGAAGAGAGGCGCGCGGGCAGGGCGCTTCACTTCGCTCTTCCGGACGAGCCAGACGTCCGGCGCATGGAAGAGCGGCACGACGTGGAAGCCCGAAAGCAGGACGCGGTCGAGCGCTCGGGTCGCGTCGACGAAGTCTTCGCGCCCGCGCGCGGCGAGCATGGCGTCGATCGCGGCCTCGGTCGCCGGATTGCGCGCTCCCGCATAATTCAGCGAGCCCTGCCGGTCCGCCGCCCGCGCGCTCCAGCGGTTGTACTGCTCGTTGCCGGGGGAGGGCGAAGCCGACCAGGAGAACTGGATCATGTCGAAATCGAAGACGGCGAGCCGCCGCCAATACTGCACGTCGTCGATCAGCCGGATCGATGCGCGCACGCCGATGCGCTCGAGCGAACGCGCGAAATTGAGCGCCAAGCGCTCCTGCACGCGGTTCACGACGAGGAATTCGAAGGCGAAGGGCTCGCCCGCGGCATTTTTGAGCACCCCGTCCGAGAGGGTCCAACCCGCGGCCTTCAGCAGGGCGAGCGCGCGTTTGGCGGCTTCGCGGTCGCGACCCGAGCCGTCGGCCGTCGCGCCGTTCGGCCGGCCTTCGAGCACGTCGTCCCGCACCGCATCGGGGAAGCGGGAGAGGATCGCGCGTTCGCGGGCGGAGGCGGGGCGGCCCGTCGAGGCGAGATCGGAGCCTTCGAAGAAACTCGTCGTCCGCCGGTAGAGACCGTAGAAAAGCGTGCGGTTGACCCATTCGAAATCGAACAGAAGCCCCAGCGCCTCCCGGACCCGGATGTCGGCGAAGAGCGGCTTGCGGGCGTTGAAGACGAAGCCCGTCATCCCTTTCGGCGTGCCGATCGGGATGGGATCCTTCACCACGCGACCGTCCTTGGCGGCGGGGAAATCGTAGCCCGTGGCCCAGCGGGTCGGGCTGTCCTCGATCCGCACGTCGTAAAGGCCGCCCTTGAAGGCTTCGAACAGCGAATTCGCGTCGCGGTAATAGTCGAAGCGGATCTCGTCGGGATTGTAGAGCCCGCGGAAGACGGGAAGATCCTTGCCCCAGAAATTCGGGTTGCGGCGGAAGACCACGCTTTCCCCGGGCTTCACTTCGGCGACGACGTAGGGGCCGCTGCCCAGCGGAGGCGCGAGCGTCGTCTCTTCGAACCGGGCGGGATCGGTCGCATGCCGCGGCAGGACGGGCATCAGGGCGAGGATGAGGGGCAGTTCGCGATCCTCGGAACCCGCGAATTCGAACCGCACGGTGAGCGGATCGGGCGCGTCGGCCGCCTTCACCTTGGCGTAGAAGCTGCGCCAATTCGGTCGGCCCTTGTCCCTGAGCAGACGCCAGGAGAACAGAACGTCCTCGGCCGTGACGGGCGTTCCGTCCGAAAAACGCGCCCGCGGATCGAGCCGGAAGGTCACGCGGGACCGGTCTTCGGGCATGTCGATCGAGGCGGCGATCGAGGCGTAGAGGGAGAAGGGTTCGTCGGGCGAGCGCATCATGAGGCTCTGCACGACGAAGCCGCTCGGCGGCGCGATCCCCTGCGCCGCGATCCCGCGCACGACGAAGGGGTTCAAGGTGTCGAAGGTACCCTGCATGCCGAACACGATGCGGCCGCCTTTCGGCGCATCGGGGCGGACATGCGGAAAATGAGGGAAATCGGGTGCAAGCGCGGGCATGCCGTGCATCGCGACGCCGTGGCGCGGCTCCGCGGTCGCCGTGAAGACGGACGCCGCGAGCGCAAGGCCCGCGAACAGGCAGCGGAGTGACACGAATCGGGAGACCATCGTCCCGCAATCTACCTCGCAGCAACGCGAGAGGCACGGCATCGCACCTTTTGCGACTGGAAAGATGGGGAGCGAGCCGCTATGACCTGACGCGCGGGGGCCGCGGCCAGCGGCGATTCCCCGTAATGCGGCGGCGTGCCGTTTTGGGCGCGTCGAAAACCGCACTCCAGTATCGAGAGGATTGCCGCCGATGACGTCCGTCCGGTCCACCGCCACCAAGCGCATCGCCGCGCTGCTCGCTTCGACGCTCTTCGCGGTGGGGCCGGTTTTGGCTCAGCAGCCGGCACCCGCGCCTGCTCCCGCTCCCGCCCGGCCTGCCGCTCCCGCACAGGCTCCGGCTCAGGCTTCGCCCGCGCGCCCGGCCCAGCCCGCTCAGCCCGCGCAGGCGCCCGCCAGGGCGGCCCCGGCTGCGCCCGCCGCGCCTGCCGCTCCTGCCGCCCCTGCCCCGACGATCGTGCAGTTGAAGCCCGAGCCGACGCAGGCCGACTGGCTGAAGATCTGCGGCGAGGACAACCAGACCAAGAAGAAGGTCTGCTACGTCACGCGCGACTTCGTTTCCGATCAGGGTCAGCCCGTCCTCGCGGTCGCCGTCTATGACGTGCAGGGCGAACCTCAGAAGGTCGTGCGCTTCCTGATGCCGCTCGCGCTTCTGCTGGGTCCGGGGATCCGCTTCGGCGTCGATCAGGGTCAGTCCCAGCCGGGCAAATACGCCATCTGCTTCCCGAACGGTTGTTTCGCCGAGGGCTCGGTGCGTGACGACGTCGTCAACTCGATGAAGCGCGGGAAGACGCTGAACGTCAGCGTGCAGAACCAGTTCAGCCGCGAAGTGAGCTTCCAGGTGCCGCTCGCGGGCTTCGGCAAGGCCTTCGACGGCCCGCCGATCGATCCGGCCGTGCTCGAACAGCAGCAGCGCCAGATGGAAGAAGAGATGCGCCGACAGGCCGAAGAGATGCGCAAGCGCATGGAGCAGCAGCAGGGCGGCCAGCCCGCCGCGCCCG
>CAYNUN010000073.1:0-7916 GCA_964400345.1 uncultured Methylobacteriaceae bacterium | reverse complement strand
GAGACCGCCGCACGGCTGCGCGACGAGATCAATAGGCTGCAGGCGACGGAGCTCGCGGTGGCGGACGACCCGCTCGCCCGGCAATCCTCCGTGGAGGATCGGACGGGCGGCTTCCAAGGCGAGCGCCCATACGGCTCGTCGGCCAATCTCCCGCCCTCCCGCGACGGAGCCCCCCCGCCACGCAGTCGACGCCGGTCGTGATGTTCGCACGCCGCAAGATGAAGCCTGTACAACCTGCGCGTGCCATCAAGTATACATCGAATGTTTTAGACGTTTTTTTCTCTCATTGATTGCAAATACCCAAGGTTGAGTTTATGTTTTGTACATAGTGTTGCGTTTGTTCAGGTTCAGCCATGGCACAAACTGTGGAATATGCGTTGGTCGCTGCGATCGCTTCCGCGATCGCCACATTCACGATGACCGAACTGGGCGAGGCGCTTCCGAACGAGACGGGGCCCGCCGTTCAATCCAAGATCGAGTCGCTGCTGGACGTCGCGCAGCGCGGCGGCGAGCCGGGCAGCGGCGCGCCCGGCGCGGTCATCACGCTCGACCCTTGCGCCAAGACGACGACCGCGTCGCGCTGATCCGGCGCGCGGGAACGGCCGCGTTCAGTGGAGCAGGAATTCGCCGCCGACGGCCCGCAATTCGGCGGGCTTGATCAAGCCCTGATGGGCCACGGTGACCGAGTGGAGCGCGCCTGCAAGGCTGCGCGCCCAGAAGGTCAGGAACTTCCTCAATTCCGGGAAATCGGGGTGCAGATCGAACTCCTGCCAGACATAGCTCTGCAGCAGGGAGGGATGGTCCGGCATGCGGTAGAGAATGTTCGCCGTCGTCAAACCGTAGCCGGCGAGCCGCCGGCCCATGTCGCCGTCACTCATGGCTGAAGTCTCCTTCGGCTTCGCCCTCCAAGAATGAGCGACACGACGCCGAAAAGACAAGTCAAAAATCTCGAATATCGTTGTTTTTCAGTAGCTTGGCAGCAAATGGCAGCGGCTGCTGCCGGCAGCGGCAAGCCCCTTCGCAGGGCCGCAAAGGCGTTGTCCGCCCCGGATCACGTCCGGGGCGGGCTCTTGTTCCGCAGGGGAGAAGGGCGGAATCCCGCAGTCGGCCGGCGGGGGGATGGAACCCGCTCGGCGCCGATCACTCGGCCGCGACGGCCTTCGGCCGAACCTCGGCCATATAGTCCTCGACCATCATGCGGGTGATGGCGGCGGGCTTGTAGACATGCGGGCCGATCTCGGAGACGGGCGTCACTTCCGCCGCGGTTCCGGTGATGAAGCACTCTTCGAAGCCGGGCAGTTCCTCCGGCATGATCCGGCGTTCGACGACCTGCACGCCGCGGCGCTTGGCGAGATCGATGACCGTGCGGCGGGTGATGCCGTCGAGGAAGCAGTCGGCCATGGGCGTGTGGATCGCGCCGTCCTTGATGAAGAAGACGTTCGCGCCCGTGCATTCGGCGACGCGGCCCTGCCAATCGAGCATCAGCGCGTCGGCATAGCCCTTCTTCTCCGCGCGGTGCTTGGAGATGGTGCAGATCATGTAGAGGCCGGCCGCCTTGGAACGGCAGGGCGCGGTCTGCGGATCGGGACGGCGGTAGTCGGCCATGTCGATCCGGATGCCCTTCATCCGCTCTTCCGGCGCGAAATAGCTCGGCCATTCCCACGTCGCCACGGCGAGATGGATGGTGTTGTGCTGCGCGGAGACGCCCATCATCTCCGAGCCGCGCCAGGCGACCGGGCGGACATAGGCGTCCTTCTGGCCGTTCTTCTCGAGGACGAGCCGCTTGGCGGCATCGATCTCGGCGACCGAGAAGGGAATGTCGAAATCGAGCAGTTCCGCCGACTTCTTGAGGCGCTCGGAATGCTCGGTGCATTTGAAGATGGCGCCGCCATAGGCGCGCTCGCCCTCGAAGACGCAGGAACCGTAATGCAGGCCGTGCGTCAGCACATGGACCTGCGCGTCCTTCCAAGGCACCAGTTTTCCGTCGAACCAGATCCAGCCGTCGCGGAGGTGGAAGGGGATGACGGACATCGGGCGCTCCTCGGGGTGTTTTATCGTCGCAAGCGATCGGAAACGACCGCGAAGCGATCCTTTTCGATCGTCGAAAGCCCTTGACGAGTAACAATCGAACTGAAATATGTCAACAAGGCTGACGTAACGTCGCGCGGTTTTCGAACAGGCGCCGCGCCCTGATCACGGACTCTGAATGAAAGCCGCGCTTCAGGTCGAACCGAACCGCCTCGACGACGCCGTCGAACCGATTCCCTTCGACGTGATCGAACTGCTGTTCTTCGCCTATCGGGACTTCGTGGGCGATCCGGACCGGATCCTCGAACGCTACGGTTTCGGGCGCGCGCATCATCGCGTGCTGCATTTCGTCTACCGCAATCCCGGCCTGACGATCGCGGCGCTTCTCGACATTCTGAAGATCACCAAGCAGAGCCTGAACAGGGTTCTCAAGGAGCTGATCGAACAGGGCTATGTCGAAAGCCGCGCGGGCCGCGCGGACCGGCGGCAGCGGCTGCTGTTCCCGACCGAGAAGGGGCGCGCGCTGGCGCAGGACCTCGCGATGCTGCAGACGGCGCGGATCCGCCGGGCCTTGGCCGAATGCGGGCCGGGAGACAGGGCCGCGGCGATCCGTTTTCTCGAAGCGATGATCGACCGGGACGCCCGCCCGCCCGGCGGGGACGAGTTGCGGGCGATGCAGGGACCGGGACCGGGACGATGAGCGCCCGCGCGGTCCACGCGATCTCCGACGAGTCGCCGCATGTGCTTGTGGTGGACGACGACCGGAGATTGCGGGACCTGTTGGCGCGCTTTCTCGGCGAGAACGGTTACCGCGTCACCGCGGCCAAGGACGCCGCCGACGCGCGGAAGATCCTGACGCTTCTGCGCTTCGATTCCCTGATCCTCGACGTGATGATGCCCGGAGAGAACGGTTTCGAACTGGCCCGGGCGATCCGCTCGGGATCGGACGTGCCGATCCTCATGCTGACCGCGCGGACGGAGCCGGACGACCGCGTCACGGGGCTGGAAATCGGGGCCGACGACTATCTGGCCAAGCCCTTCGAACCGCGCGAATTGCTGCTGCGGCTGAAGAACGTGCAGCGCCGCTCCGCGACCGCGGTGCAGGACGAACGGATGGAAGTCGCGTTCGGACGTTTCGTGTTCCGCCGGGATCGCGGCCTGCTGCAGAGCGGCGACGAAATCGTCCGGCTTACGGACCGTGAAAGGGAAATCCTCGCGGTGCTCTCGGCGAAGCCGGGGGAGACCGTGCCGCGCGAGGCGCTCGCCGCGCGGGGCGAAGTTTCGAACGAACGGACCGTCGACGTGCAGATCAACCGCCTGAGGCGGAAGATCGAGGACGATCCGGCCAATCCACTCCATCTCCAGACGGTGCGCGGTGTCGGTTATCGGCTCATCGGGACCTGAGGGCGGCTTCGAGCGCCTGCTCGTGAATGCGGCGCTGTTCTGGCGTCGCACGGCGGCCATCGTCGCACAGCGGATGCCGTCGGGGCTTTTCGCGCGCTCGCTGATCATCATCATCGCGCCGATGGTGATCCTGCAGTCGGTGCTGGTCTACGCCTTCATGGAGCGGCATTGGCAGACCGTGACGCGTCGGCTCTCGGCGGCCGTCACGCAGGACATCGCGGCGCTGATCGAAGTGCTCGACAGCTATCCGCATGACGAACGCTACGAGACCCTCGGCCGGGTCGCCGATCGGATGAGCCTCGACGTGGACATGCTGCCGCCGGAGCCGCTGCCGCCGATGCCGCCGCGGCCCTTGTTCTCCATTCTGGAGCCGACGCTGGCGCGCGAGATGCGCCGGCAGGTGGGGCGGCCGTTCTGGTTCGACACGACGGCGCAGAGCCAGGTGGAGATCCGCATCCAGACCGACCGGGGCGTGATGCGCGTATTGACCCGCCGTTCGCAGGTCTACGCCTCGAATTCGCACATCTTCCTCGTCTGGATGCTCGGAAGCTCGCTGGTTCTGGTGACGATCGCGGTCGTCTTCATGCGCAATCAGGTGCGCCCGATCGCGCGGCTCGCGGAGGCGGCGGAAAGCTTCGGCCTCGGGCGAGACGTGGAATTCCGGCCGCGCGGGGCGACCGAAGTGCGCCGGGCGGGCTACGCCTTCCTCGAAATGAAGCGCCGCATCGAACGCGCGATGGACCAGCGCACGGCGATGCTGAACGGGGTGAGCCACGATCTGCGGACCATCCTGACCCGCTTCAAGCTCTCGCTGGAACTGCTCGAAGAGACCCCGGACTCGGAGGCGCTGCGCAAGGACGTCGACGAGATGTCGCGCATGCTGGAGGGCTATCTCGCCTTCGCCCGGGGCGACACGAACGAGCCGGCCGGCCCCGTGGACATGGTCGACTTCCTCGACGATCTGCGCGGGGACGCGGAACGCTCGGGCCATTCCACGACGGTGCGCTTCGAGGGCGACCCGGTCGTCATCGTGCGGGCGGACGCGTTCAAGCGCTGCCTGTCCAATCTCGTGTCGAATGCGGCGCGCTACGGCGACAAGATCGAGATCACCGGGACGCGCGACTCCCGATGGCTCACGGTGCATGTCGACGACGACGGGCCGGGAATTCCGCCCGAGCGGCGCGACGAGGTGTTCAAGCCCTTCGTGCGGCTCGACGAGGCGCGCAACGTCGACGAGGGCGGCTCGGGACTGGGTCTTTCGATCGCGCGCGACGTGGCCCGCTCGCATGGCGGGGACGTGATCCTCGCCGACTCGCCCATGGGCGGGCTCAGGGCGACCGTGCGGATCCCCGTCTGATCAGTAGAGGCGACCGCCGTCCGGCACCGCGCGGTCCGGGCCGATCAGCATGCCCTCGCCCTCCGCATCCGGCACGCCGAGCGTCAGCACTTCGGACATGAAAGGCCCGATCTGCCGCGGCGGGAAATTGACCACCGCGAGCACCTGACGGCCGACGAGATCCTCCACGCGCTGGTTCCGCGTGATCTGGGCGGAGGATTTCTTGACGCCGATCGCGCCGCCGAAATCGATCTTCAGCTTGATCGCCGGTTTGCGGGCCTCGGGAAACGGCTCCGCCGCCACCACGGTACCGACCCGGACGTCCACCTTCATGAAATCGTCGAAGGCGATCGCCGGGGACGAGGTCTTCGCATCCATCAGATCGCAGCCGCCTCGTCGCCGTAGCCCTGTTCATAGCGGCGGCGCTCGCCGTCGCGCATCCGTTCGCGGCCGCGGAACGGGCCGCCGCCGCAGAGCAGCCGCCCCGCGATCGCGCGGAACGGTGCGGTCAGGCGATGGACGTCCTGAATGAAGCCCATGGTCTTGGCGGCGTTCGTCAATTCGCGGTCGAGCTTGGCCATGGTGCGGGCGAGGCCGGGATCCTCGTCTCGGACCCAGACGTCGAGAATGCGCGCGAAGACCAACGCCGCGCCCTGCGTGCGGATCGCGCCCAAGGGGCCGCCGGTGTCGATGCGGGCGGCGCAGAGCATGAAGCGCATGGAATTGAGCGCGACCTGATTGAGCGCGGCGAGCGACAGCGGATCGGCGCGCATCGCACGCATGATCCGCCGGATCGCCTCGCGATGGGGCGAGAGCGCATCGAGCCGGCGCATGAACACGTCGAACAGGCGCTCCTTGGCCGGCTCGGCGTCGAGATCGTCGGTCGTGCCGTCGAGCACGATCTTGTCGATCCGACGCGCAAAGGCCGACAGCACCGCGCCCTTGGAGGGGAAGGCGTCGCGGAATTCGGAAAGGGAGACGCCCGCACGCTCGGCGATGTCGGAGATGTCGAAGGCGTCCCAGGAATGCTCGGCCGCGAGCTCCATCGTGGCGTCGATGATGCGGTCGCGCACCGAGACCGCCGCTTCGCCCGATGCCGTCGTGTCCTTCGGTTTCCGTGCCATGTTCCCGCTCCCTCGGTCGCGTCGCCGCATCTTCGGGAAAGATAGGGAGAAGTCGGCGCGGGGCCAATGACCCGGCGGTCAGCCCGCGAGTTCTTCCGCGCGGCGGCGGGCCGCGGCGACGGCCTTGTGCATCAGCGGGTCGAGGCCGTCGGAGGCCATCAGCACGTCGAGGGCGGCGGCGGTGGTGCCGCCGGGGGACGTCACGTTCCGGCGCAGCGCGTCGGGCCCGAGATCAGAGCGGAACAGGAGTTCTCCGGCTCCCTCGATGGTGGCGCGGGCGAGGCGGGCGGCGGTTTCGGGCGGCAGGCCCTCCGCCTCCCCGGCCCGAGCGAGGCATTCGACGAGCAGGAAGACATAGGCGGGACCGGAGCCGGACACGGCCGTGACCGCGTCGATCAGCCGCTCCTCGGCGACCCATTCGACCCGGCCGATGCTCGACAGAAGCGCGGCCGTGACCTCGCGCTGCGCGGCCGTCGTCTCCGGGCTCGCGAAGGCCCCCGTCATGCCGCGGCCGACCGAGGCCGGCAGATTCGGCATGGCGCGGACGACCGCGCGCGCGGGAAGGCGCTCGCGCAGATCGGCGATCGTCTTGCCGGCCAGGATCGAGACGACGAGCGTGCCCGGCCCGACATGCGGCGCAATGGCCGGGGCGGCGGCCTCGAGCATCTGCGGCTTGATGCCGAGAACGAGCACTTCGGGCGCGACGCCCGCAGGAATCGCTGTGGCGAGCGTGAAGCCCTTCTCCGCCGAAAGCGCCTTCAGGCCCTCGCCGGGCATGGGATCGACGACGGTGACGGCGGCGGGCGCGAGGCCCATCGCGAGCCAGCCTTCGAGCATGGCCCCGCCCATCTTGCCCGCACCGACGAGCACCAGCGAGGACGGAAGACGGGATACGGTCATGGGATCAGGCCTCGCCGACGGTCTCGAACATCGCGCCCGCGAGCGCGTCGGCGGGCGATTTGCCGGCCCAGAGCACGAATTGGAAGGCCTGATAGTAGCGGTCGCAGGCGTCGACAGCGACCTTGAGCAGCGTCTCGCATTGCGGACCGTTCGGCTCGGCCCCGCCCGCGAGCAGCAGCGAATGACGGAACATCACCGCATCTTCTTTCGGCCAGAGATCGAAATGGCCGACCCAGAGCGTCTCGTTGATGAGGGAAACCAGTTCGGTGATCTCGGGACGGCGGCGCGGGGCGACCTTGAGGTCGAAGGCGCAGGCGACGTGCAGCGCCTCCATCTCCTCGAGCCAGGTGATGGCGACCTGATAATCCGCCCTGCCGCTCTCGACGCTGATCGAGATCTCGTTCTCGTCGGCGCGGTCGAAAGACCAGTCGCGAAGCGCGGCGAGACGTTCGACGACGTCGAGCGGATGCTCGCTGCGTTCGACGAGATCGAATTCGATGGCGGCCATTCCGGTCCCGGTCTCCCCCGCCTCCCGCGATTCACGGGATGCGGATCGGACGGTCTCGGATTCGCCCCTCCGGCACAATGAAAGCTTCCGTCCGTCCACAAGCATCGCGGACGGAGGGAAATCGCGCCGTGGGGTTCAGCCCGTCGGATTCACGCGGTCTTGGGGGTCTCGCCGGCGAGTTTCGCTTCCAGCGCCTCGAGGCGGGCGGCGAGTTTCTCGTTCTCGTCGCGGGCGAGGATCGCCATCTCGCGCACCGCCTCGAACTCCTCGCGGCTCACGAGATCCATGTCGCGGATGAAGCGTTCGAACTGGGAGCGCACGACGCCCTCCATCTCGCGCTGCGCGCCCTGCGCCATCCCGGCCACGTCGGTCATGAGCCGTGCGAAGTCGTCCATCAGCCTGTTTCCGCCCTGCATGACGCCTCTCCTCTTCGTGTCCGTCGGAAACGTCCTAGCACGGGAAAAAGGTCGATGCATCGGCCGACCGATGGACGCCCCGCTCGCTTGACGAAGCGGCATGGTGAAGGGCATCACGACGGGAAGGAGCCGCCATGCCGCTGTTCGCCCTGCCCTTCCCGACGATCGACCCGGTCATCGTGTCGATCGGGCCTTTCGCG
>CAYNUN010000072.1:0-8045 GCA_964400345.1 uncultured Methylobacteriaceae bacterium | reverse complement strand
CTGCCCCGCCTCGCGATGCAGCCTCTGCCCTTCCCGGACGCCGGGCCCGCCGAGCCCTTCGCCGAGCCGATGAAGACGATCGAGCGTTGGGCCTCCGACGTGCCGCCCGTCGGCGAAGCGGAGCGGCGCCGCTTCACACGATTGGACCGGCTGCTGGACCGGACCTTTTCTTCGTCGGACAAGGCCTTCAAGGCGGGGCTGCTGGCCCGGACGCCGGGGGAGCGCCCCTTCGACGCCTGCCGCGAAACGGTTCCCGGCGACGCCGTGCCGCTTCACAAGGCTCTCGTCTGGCTCGACCTTCTGAGCACGGTCGAGGGACTGTCGATCAAATCGCTCGACCGCGACACGCAGCTGGCGGTGGCCGAGGTCATGCTCTCGCCGCAGCGCGCGCGGGACTGCATGGCCCGCATCCGGAACCGCGGAACGGCGAGCCGGGCCGCCTCGATCTTCCTCGCCGAAGCCTCGGTCAATCCCGACTTCGTCCTCTATCTCGTGCGCGACGTGCAGGCCGCGGGAATGCGGCTCAGCGGCGCTCGGACCGAGTCCGACGAGACCTATGTCGTCGACGTCGAGGGCCGTTTCCTCCGCGGCGGCATGTCGATCGATCGCTACTCCCGGATCTGGAGCATCGGCGAGATCGGCATCGTGACGGAGAAGGTCGACGGCATCGAGGTGCAGCTCTACGACCGCGGCCTCGCCTGGCTGTCGCGGCGGGTCTACGATCCGGCCGCGCCGCGGCCGGCCGATCGAACGGGCCGGGAATGAACGGCTCGGTTCCATCGGATTTCGGACGCATCGCGTCGCAGACGATCGCCTCGCCGCAAGGGGCCGAAGCCGTCTCCGAGAAGCTGGGCCGATACGGCGGCGAGGAGGTGCGGGTCACCACCGCGAGCGAGAAGCTGGCCGAGGCCTCCGAAGAGCTGGGCATGTCCGTCGCCCATCGCGCGGACAAGAAATCGCTTCAGCAGCGCGAAGTCCGCATGGGCCGCGCCGCCAATGTCGAAGCCTTGGCGCGCATTTCGGAATATCTCGACCGTCTCCCCGACATGCCGGACGACGCCAAGCTCAAAAGCCTGGTGGAGCAACTCGAAAGCTACCTTGCGCGCACCTCCGACCGCGGCGGCGGCAGCGGTGCGCCGACCAAGAACGACGTCCTGGCGGCGCTCCAGCGTTTCGACGCCGATCCGACGCACCAATTCGCCGCGCTCGAAATCGCGGCCTCCTATTTCGCGGGCGTCGACGAGGCGATCGAAGCCGCGCTCGAAGACGCGAAGCTCGAATTCGAGCGGGAGGATCTCGCGCGCGACGTCCGGGCGGGCTTCGCCGTCGCGAAACTGGCGCATGAGGCGAAACAGACGCTCGAAACCGACCCCGCCGCCGTCCGCGACACCTATCGGCGGATGCTGCGCGAGCAGAAGCACATGGGGCAGTTGTTCGACGAGTTGAGCACCTTCGACGGACTGAAGAAGTTCGACGAGATCGTCGAGTTGTTCCTCGAAGCGGCGGGGCAGGATCTGCGCAGCACGGGGCCATCGACCGACCCGCGTTTCCTCGCCGAGATCCTCACCGAATTGGGCAAGCTGAAGCGCCTCAATTCCGTGTTCCGCCTCTCGGACCAGCAGCTCGAAAAGGTCATGCGCCTCATCGCCGAGGCCGAACGGCCTGTGATCGCCCCGACGACGCTGACGAGCCGGTTGCTGCATTACTGCGCGAAGGCCGCCCCCAGCACGACCGATGCGATGAGCATCTTCGAGGGTCATCTCCATCGGCCGGCGCGGGTGCTCGTGCATCTCGGAAACGGATTGAAGTCGCTCTACGACCTCGTGCCCGACGACGTCCTGCCCGGCGTCGGCGCGCGGGACATGCAGAACGGCGCGCTGCTCGCATGGTTGACGAGCCTCGCGGAACGCGAAGACGCCGAATACGGCGCGTGACGGAGAGGACGTCTTGGATCCCAGAACAAAAGACGTGATCGAGGATTTCGGACGGCTCGTCGGCGTCGCGCCGCGTTTCGACGCCGCGGGACGATCCGCCTTCGAATTCTCCGAGTCGGGCCTTCTCACCTTCGCCGAAGCCGAAGGCGGGCGGGACATCGTGATCAGTCTCGGCTTCGACGTCGGGTCGGCGAACGAGGCGGGTCGGGCGCTCCTCGCCGTGACGGGCTACGACGCCGCCCGCCGCAGGGTGTTGGCCGTCGCGGCCGCGAACGACCGCCGCCTCGTCCTCGCGGTGCGGGAACGGGTGTCCGGCATCAACGTCCAGGCGCTCGTCGCCTGTTTCGAATATCTCAAGGACAGGAGACGGGGGATCCGCTGAGCCGATGCGGCGGATCCACGATTTCCGATGACGGAGCGGACATGAGCACGAACGACACCACCGGGACGGACCCCTTCGGCATCACGATCGAGCCGCAGGTGATGCAGGATCTCGTCGAAGCGGGCTTTCTCGCCGCTTCGCGCAACATGGCGCCCGTGGCGCTCGACGTGTTCGCGGCGGTCATCGCGGCACGGCCCGGGCTCGCGGCGGGCCATATCGGAACGGCCTATGCGCTTCTCGGCGCGGGCATGCCCGAAAAGGCCGTCGAAGCCCTGCGCGACGCCCCGCCCGGGATGGAGACCGACCTCTTCAAGGGCATCGCGTCGCTCCGTGCCGGCCGCACCGCCGCCGGACGCAAGCTTCTCGAGCACGTCGCGAAATATGCCGATCAGGAAAGCCTCCGAGAAGTCGCCAAGACGCTCCTCGCCGAAGTCGACTCATGATTCCGGGTTCGGCGTCCGCTTCGTTCATCAGACGTCCCCAAAATGTGTTGTCGGAACTCTGCTGCGTTTGAGGCGACTTCGGTCGGGAGAATTGAATTCTTGATTGCCGTCTGAACGGTAGTAGACTGTCGAAGCGCGGGAATTACCGCCCGGAGTTATGATTCCATGAGCATCACGGGTATCGGATCGGCCCTTCTGGAAACGAGCGGGCAGTCGGTGACGGGTCCGCTGCCTTCGGCGGGCAATACGCGCATCTTCCCGGCCGAGAAGGTCACCGCCTTCGGCGGCGCCATGGACGAAGCCCGAGCCCGCGCGGACATGATCCGCACCGTCTCTTTGGAATCGCCGTTTCTGCCGACGGTCGGCGGCCCGGCCGCGACGCCGGGCCTCGCCGATCGCCGCGAAACGATCAAGGCTCTCGATCTCGCGCCCGACGCCGCTCCGCGCGCGGTCAATCCGGGCGACACGATCCTGTCCGGCCTCAAGAAGCTGCAGGGCGAGTTCTCGGAAAAGCAGGCGGGCCTCGTCCGCGACATCGATGCGCCCGCGACGTCCACCAACGCGCTTCTGAAGCTGCAGATGGACATGGTGCAGTACACGCTGATGATCGACATCGCGTCGAAGATCACCGGCAAGATGACCCAAGCCGTCGACTCCCTGACCAAAGGACAGTGATGGGATCGCGCGGCTTCTTTCGTCGGGCCTTGGCCGCGACCTTCGCGCTGGCCTTGCTCGCGGCCTGTGCGAAACAGGAACTCCATTCCGGCCTGACGGAAGTCGAGGCGAACGAGATCACGGCGACGCTGCTCAGCAACGGCATCCGCGCGACGAAGACGACCGTCGGCGACAAGGGCAGCACGGTCTCGGTCGATCCCGAGCAGTTCCTTCTCGCGGTCAAGATCCTGCGCGACGCGGGCCTGCCCCGGCTGAACAAGGACGATCTCGGCACGATCTTCAAGAAGTCCGGCATCACCTCGACGCCCTTCGAAGAGCGCGTGCGCTTCACCTACGGCCTGAGCCAGGAAATCGAGAAGACCCTCGCCGCGATCGACGGCGTCGTCGTGGCGCGCGTGCACCTGGTGCTGCCGGATACTCCGGAATTCGGCAAACAGCCGCAGCCCTCCTCCGCCTCGGTCTTCATCAAGCATCGCACGGGCGTGGACATCGAATATCTGACGCCGCAGATCCGCCGGCTCGTGTCCAACGCGATCGAAGGCCTCAACTACGCCGCGGTCAACGTCACCACCGTCGAGGCGCAACCCTCCACGGCCTTCTTCCGCACCGATCCGACCTCGATGCCGACCGCGCGCGACAGGCGGACGGGGTTCCAGCTCTTCGTGTCCGATTGGCGCAATCTCGCATTGTCGGCCGTGCTGCTGGCGGGCATCGGCGCGGGCGGGCTCTTCGGTTATCGGCGCTATCGGGAACGAGCGGGCGTCCGCAGCGAGGCCGACGCCGAGGACCGGGACTGAACCCCCACGATGAACGCTCACGCCCGCGGATCGAACGATGCGGCGCCGCAGATCGATCCCGCGGTACTCGAAGCCTTGGGCGAATTCCTTCGCCGCCCCTCCGCGAGCATCGCGCCGGAAGTCGGCGATGCGCTTCTGGACCTTCTGCCCGAGCGCCCGTCCGAGGAGGAGTTGGGGTCGCTCGCACCCGCGATCGACCGCTACGTCTTCGACTGCGCGATGGCGCGCCTGCGCCCCGCCTCGAGCGCGGCCTGGCATGCCGCATTGGCCCCCGATCGCGCGATGCGGCTTCCCGCCATGATCGCTTTGGCGACGCCGGAGCGCCTCGACGCCTTCGGGACCTGCGCGGCGGCCGCAGCCCTGCATGTTCCGATCGCCCGCAACGTGACCAAGGCCGCGGCGGACCGCATCCGCCGGCTGTTGACCGCCGAAGCGGCGGAACTGGCCTTCGGGGAAGCCCAGTTCTTCTATCCCGAATTGGCGACGGTCTGCGACGCCGAGCGCGTCCATGCGGACATTCTGGCCCGCTCGGACGATGAGGCGCGGCGCGGCATTACGGATTTCGGGGCGGCCCTCGTCGAAGAACTCGTGAACGGCGCCGGGCCCGTCTGGGGCGCGCTGCTTCAATTCCGGCGTCCGGCGCGGCACGGCGCCGTCCCGGCCTTCTCGCTCGGGCCCGTCCATCGCGAAATGCTCTTCAGGATATGGGAACGGAAATGGCCGAACCGGCGGAGTATCTGAGCGTCGAAGCCTTCGGCATGCAGTGGGACGGCCGTCCCCGCATCATCAAGGCGGAAGCCCTGTCCTCCGTTGAGGCCGCGGCGGCGCTGATCCGTTCCGCCGAAGCCCGTGCGGCGGAGATCCTGCGCGACGCCGAAGACGTGCATGCCGCGCGGCGACGCGAAGGCTATGAGGAGGGACATGCCGCGGCCGAGCGCGAGGCCGCCGCCCGCCTCGTCGCCGAGACCGCGGCATTGGAAACCCGCTACGCCGCGCTCGAACACGACATGGGCGAGATGCTGGCGGGCGTCCTTCGTCGGATCGCGGGCGACTTCACCGACGAGCAGAAGGTGCTCGTCGCGGTGCAGGGCGCTTTCGCCAAGTTCCGCAAGACCAATTCCGTCCGCGTCGCGCTGCATCCGGATGCGATGATCCACAAGGCGACCGTCGAGGCGATGATCCGCGAGGATGCCCCGTCGCTCCAATTCCTCGACATCGTCGAGGATGCGTCGCTCGCTCCCGACGCCGTCCTGATGGAGACCCCGATCGGTCGCGTCGAAACCCGACTGATGCAGGAAATCGAAGCCGCCGCCGCCGTCCTTCAGGGTAAGGCCCCGGTCGTGTCGAAAGACGAAGCGGGAGCCTCGGAAGACGGCGATGTGAGCCGGCGCACGTCGTGACGCGCGCGGCCCTTCTAGAACGAGCGGCGTGAACGGATGGATGGAATGAAGATGACCGACCGCGAACGACCCGAATTCCTGAACCGACTGCTCTCCTTCCTCGCGGAGCGGCGGTTCTTTCCGGATGTCGGTTCGGTCGACGGACCCGTCCTGTTCACCGTCGAACGCGACGGTCTGTCCTATTCGGTGCACTGCCGCTCCACGGGGCACGGAGGCCGGACGACGGTCTACGAAATCCGTCGTCCTTTGGCCGCGCGGCCGGCCGTGGCCGACGAGGCGGGCCTGCGCGGATGGATGCACCTCATCCGCATCTTCGCCCTGCTGAACGCGCCCTTCGCGCTCGGCATGGACGCCTCCGGCCGGGCCTATCTCTCCTGCGCGGGGCTGCATCAGGGCGGGGCCGCCTTCGATTTCATGCTCCTGCACGAGCTTTTCGAGGAACGGACGAGGCAGGCGGAACTCGCCGTCGAGCGGCTCGCGACCCTGCGGCCGACGCTTCAGGAGATCGAAGCGATGCTCGTCATGATCCGCGACCCCAAATCGGCGGAGGCCGACGATGCGCTCTGAAATCGACGTCCTCATCAAGGAATTCGCGGATCTCGGGCTTTCACCCGCGCCGCTCGCGCAGATCGCGCCGGGCGTCCATCTGGTCCGCGCCGACATCGCGCCGGGTCTCGAATGCGTGTTCCGCCTTTCGGAGCCGTCCGGCGAACTCTTCGATCTCGTCGGCACGCTCGTCATGCGGGCCGACATCGGCGATCGCCTCGCCGACGTGGAACGCCTGGCGATGATGCTCGACGATCTCATCGTGCCCGCCCGCGCCATCGTGGTCGGTGATGAACTGGGCGTCTCGGTTCACGGCTCCTGGAGCGATGCCGAGGGCCTCGTGCAGCTGGGCCTCGAAACCGTTCTCGTGCTCCGCCGACTGGCGATCATCATGCTCGCCCCCCTCCTCGAACTGGCGGAAGGCCGTTCAACGGCCGAAGACGCCTTCACGCAGATCCTGCGCGGTCTGGGCTCCGATCCCTTCGCGACGCCCGCGAACGCGCTCTCCTCGGAAGAGGTCCGCAATGTCTGACTCCTTCGTCGTCTCACGCAATTCGAACGCCTCCGCAGCAGGCCTTCTCCGCTCGAGCTTCGCCGGGGGCGAGGACCCCCGCGCCGCCACGCGGGAGAGCATCGCGCCGCAAGGCCGCCAGAGCCGAAGCCTCATGAGCAGCTCCGTCAAGGCGACGCTCGCGGCCGGTTTTCAATTGACCCAGGTCGCGGGCGCAGGCGTCGAAGCGGCCGCCTTCACGTCGAGCACGATCTCCTCGGTTCTCGACGCGGACGGCGTCGCCAATGCCGCTCGAGCCGCCGAGGTGTCCGGTCATGTCGCGACGGCGGCGGGCGGCATCGCGACGGCGGCGAGCCTGTACACTTTGGCCCGCAATGCCTACGACGACGTCAAGGCCGCACCGGGACGCAGCAAGCTCGACGAAGCCCTGGTCGGCTTCGACGCCGCATCCCACGATCCGTCGTCCGCGAGCTTCGCCGAGGCGCGTGAGCTGATCGACAAACACGGCCCCGCCGTCCTGAACGGCCACAAGGATGCGACGGTCGCGCGCCTGACCGACCTGAAGCGCGCCGCACTCACGACGACCACGACGACCCTCGGGGGGATCGAATGGGCGGGCGTCGTCGCCCCGCCCGGCGTCGGAATCGCCAATATGGCGGTCCGCACGGTCGACTCGCTCTACAAGGTCGGGACCGGGACCGCGGCGATCTCCGCGCTTCGGGCCGCGGTCAAGAAATCCGGCGATCACCCCGTCCTCATGGCCTTGGCCAAGCATGCCGAGGCGCAGCGCGTCACCAAGGGCCGCATCGATCTCACGGCCGCGGCGATCACCGCCACGAGCGCCGGCCTGCAGATCGCCGCGACCGTCGCGGGCGGCCCCGCAGCCCTGGGCATCGCCGGAGCCGCGGCGGGCGTGCTCGCGGCGGGCGCAGGCACCGTCCTGACGGGCGTGGCGATCAAGCATCAGGTTTTGCTGGGAAAGCAGCAGTCCAAGGCGGAGGCCGCTTTCGAGACGCTGGTTCCGACCGACCGCGCGGGTGTGAAAGCGATGTACGAGAACGGCAGCCTCGCCGAACTCGCGGCGCTGGACATGCTGCGCAACGGCTCGCCGGAGGATCGGACCGCCGTCGTCAGCTTCCTGAAGACGTTCGGCATGAGCGACAAGCTCATCTTCGGCCTGTCCGTGATGGACAAGGCCGATGCGATCGACCTGCTGCGGACCAAGCTGCATCATGACGCCGTCGACACCAAGGCGGCGAATGCAGACAAGTCGGCCTTCCGGGTCTTCACCAGCCGCCTCAAGAGCCTCGGGCAAATGTTCTACAAGCGCTCGGAGCCATCCTTCTCGCTCGAAGCG
>CAYNUN010000071.1:3274-8115 GCA_964400345.1 uncultured Methylobacteriaceae bacterium | reverse complement strand
CTCAGGCCCCGCGGTAAGCTTCACGAACAAGTCTCGACGAGACGAAGGCGCGGACACGGTCCGCGCCTGTTTCGTTCCGCGTCGTCCGACGTTCGCCTTGGTGAAGACCTGTGCGGTCGGCTTCATGCGGGGCAAGGCGTGGATGCCCGCATGCGCGGGCATGACGGGAGTAAGCGCGCCCCGGGCCTTCGCCGCGTGCATGTGGATGCCCGTATGCGCGGGCATGACGGGAGAGGGACCTTCGGGCGGGCGCGTGCGTCCCGCCGATCCGCGCGTCAGTTCATGAGATCGATGCGTGCGCGGTAGCGGCCGTCGTCGTCGAGGTCGAGCACCTCGTCGACCTGCGGATGACGCAGCGGCTCGTCCGACGTGTCGGGAACGAGGTTCTGCTCGGACACGTAGGCCACGTATTCCGTTTCCGCATTCTCGGCGAAGAGATGGTAGAACGGCTGATCCTTCGACGGGCGAACTTCTTCGGGAATGGAATTGTACCATTCGTCCGTGTTGGAGAAGGTCGGGTCGACGTCGAAGATGACGCCGCGGAACGGATAGACGCGGTGGCGGACCACGTCTCCGATCGCATATTTCGCGCGGCGTTCCTTCATCATGGCCTTCGATTGCCCCGAAGGCCTCGCGATGTCAACGCGAAGCGAGGTCGCCGCAGGGCGCAACGCCTCAGAAGCCGTAGACGGCGCCGAATTCCGGATCCCTTTCCGCGACGCGCCGGGCGAGATCGACGATGACCTTGGCCTGCTTCCACGTCGCGTCGTCCTGCATCTTTCCGTCGATCATCACCGCGCCCGACCCGTCCGGCATGGCTTCGAGGATACGGCGGGCGAATCGGACTTCGTCATGGTCGGGACTGAACACGCGCTTGGCGATCGCGATCTGCGAAGGATGCAGACTCCACGCGCCCGCGCAGCCGAGGAGGAAGGCGTTGCGGAACTGGCTTTCGCAGGCCGCCGAATCGGCGAAGTCGCCGAAGGGCCCGTAGAAGGGCTTGATGCCGTTGGCGGCGCAGGCGTCCACCATTTTGGCGATCGTGTAGTGCCAGAGATCCTGCTGCGCGACCGCGCGGGGCGAATCGCCCTTCGGGTCGGCGAGCACCTTGTATTCGGGGTGGCCGCCGCCGACCCGCGTCGTCTTCATGGCGCGCGAGGCCGCGAGATCGGCGGGACCGAGGCTCATGCCGTGCATGCGCGGGGAGGCCGCCGCGATCTCCTCGACATTCTTCACGCCTTCCGCGGTTTCGAGGATCGCGTGGATGAGGATGGGCTTCTTCACGCCGTGCCGCGCTTCCAACTGCGCGAGCAATTGATCGCAATAATGGATGTCCCACGGGCCTTCGACCTTGGGCACCATCACGACGTCGAGCCTGTCACCGATCTCGGCGACGATTTCCGTCACGTCGTCGAGCATCCAGGGGCTGTTCAGCGCATTGATGCGCGTCCAGAGACCGGTCGAGCCGAAATCCGTCGCCTTCGCCATCGCGATGAAGCCGCGGCGCGCGTCGATCTTCGCTTCGACGGGGATCGCGTCTTCGAGATTGCCGAGGACGACATCCACTTGCCGCGCCAGTTCCGCCGCTTTGGCGCGCATTTTTTCGACATGCGGCGGGACGAAATGGATCATCCGCTCGAGCTTGACCGGGAGTTCGCGGTAAGGTTCGGGAGCGCCGATGGCGAGCGGACGGAAATAGTTGCGAGCGAGCTTCATCGGCGGACCCCGTCGAGACCTGTTGCAGCGCAATAGAGCGCGCCCGCCGTCGGCGCGCAATCGGTCTTCGGGAGGGGTCCGGGCCCAACCGGCAGGCCCTCGGTTCAGCCCCAGCGGCGATGCGACCACATCCACTGGCCGGGATACTCGCGGATCCAGCGCTCGAAAAGAGAATGGATCGCCTGCGTGTTCGCCGCGATGTCCGCGTTCTTGTCGTCGGTGGTCAGCGTCGGCACGAGGTCGATGTCGGCGCGGAAACGGACGGGTCCGGTCCTGACGATCCGTCCGGCCACGATCGGCAGACCGCGCGCCCGGGCCACCGCCGCCGCGAAGGACCCCGTCGGAGCGTCGCGGCCGAAGAACTTCACCGGTATGCCCTTGGAGTCGCGCGTGTCGGCGAGGATCGAAATCGACCGGCCGTCGGCAAGACGGCGCAGGAGAATGCGGGCGGTGTCGGGCCCCTTGGCGATGATGCCCGCCGGATAGAGCTTTGCCCGCATCCGCACGACCTCGCGGTCGACGAGCGGGTTCTTGAGCGACTGATAGACGCCCGCGATGTCGAGCCCGATACGGGCGGCGGAAGCCGCGGCGATCTCCCAATTGCCCATGTGCAGGGACACGATCACGGCTTGACCCTGCTGCTCGATGGCCCGTCTCGCCGCATCGGAGACGACCAATTCGATGCGCGAGGGATCGGCGGTGATCGCGTCGATGTGGAACGCTTCGGCGAAGGTCCGACCGAGAAACTCCCACATCTCCCGCGTGATCGCCTCGCGCTCCTCCGGCGTCTTCTCGGGAAAGGCCTGCGCCAGATGGGCGAGCGTCCGCGGCTGTCGCCGCAAATGCGGCGCGACGAAGCGCCAAAGCTTCCCCATGAACGCCGAAGCGAACTCCATAGGCAGCGCACGCATCAACGCCGCCGTCACGCGGAATGCGGCATGTTCGGCCCGGGTCGTGAACCCGTAGGCCGGCGTCGCTTGTGCTGAAGGGGATCGATCGTCGGGGTCGAAGAAATTCACGCGGGCGTCCGAATGAGGCGGCCGCTTCGCTATCACGCCCTCGCGCTCCGGAAAAGTCGGTGTGCTCGGAGCGTCGCAGGAGCGTAGCGAAATCGTCGGCCGTGAGCGGAGCCGCGGCCGTGGTTCGGCCGAGCCGCACTGCGGCGCGACGTCATCCCCGTCGCGGTCGGTCGCGCATTCCGCACGGGCGCGGTCGACGCCGCGGCGGCGTTGACGCTCCCTCCGCCGGGCCGTATCGGATGCGCAACGTTCCGCGGCCCGCACGGAGAACCGGACTTGGGCAACGTCCTGTCGCTCGCAATGCCCTTCTTCGGGCTGATCTTTCTCGGATATTTCTGCGGCAAGCTGCTGAAATACCCCGAGGACGGGCTGCGTTGGATGAATTTCTTCATCGTCTACGTCGCCTTGCCCGCGCTGTTCTTCAAGCTGATCTCCGCCGCGCCGCTCGAGCAGCTCGCGAATTGGCCCTTCGTGCTGGCGACGACGCTCGGCTCGTTCATCATCTTCGCCTTGTCCTTCGGCACCGGACTTCTCACCTCGCGCGGCGACGTGCGCTCCTCCACCGTCCAGTCGGTCGTCGGGGCCTACGGCAATATCGGCTATATGGGGCCGGGCCTCGCGATCGCGGCGCTGGGGCAGGACGCCATCATCCCGACGGCGCTGATCTTCGTGTTCGACAATGCGCTGTTCTTCACGCTCGTGCCCTTCCTGATGGCGCTCGGCACGGGCGAGAAGATGAAGCTGGGCGAGACGGCATGGTACGTCGTCAAGCGCGTGGTGACGCATCCGTTCAACATCGCGACCGCGGTGGCGGTTTTCGCCGCCTATATCCGCTTCGTCCCGCCCGCGCCCGTCGACGCCATGCTGACCTTCCTCAAGAACGCCGCCGCGCCCTGCGCGCTGTTCACGATGGGCGTCACGGTCGCGCTCCGTCCGCTCAAGAACGTGCCGACGGAGATGCCCGCGCTTCTGACGCTGAAGCTCGTCGTGCATCCTCTGCTGGTTTGGCTGCTTTTGTCCTGGATGGGCGATTTCGGGCGGGAATGGACCTTCGCCGCCGTGCTGATGGCGGCCCTGCCGCCGGCGCTCAACGTCTTCGTCATCGCCAACCAGTACAAGGTCTATGTCGAGCGGGCGTCGAGCTCGATCCTCGTCGGGACGATGGTCTCGGTCGGCACGGTGACGACGCTGCTCTGGCTGATCGCCGAGAACCGGATCCCCTACGATCTGATCCCCTGAAGGCGGCTAGGCGAAATGCGGGCGGGCCTTCTAGGATGGCCCGGTTCAACGGGTCGCCAAGCATGCTGCCGCTGTCGGGTCTGAAGGTTCTCGATTTCTCGACATTGCTGCCGGGCCCCTTCGCGACGCTCATGCTCGCCGAAGCGGGCGCGGAGGTGACGCGGATCGAGCGGCCGGGCGGGGAGGACATGCGCCGTTTCCCGCCGGCCAAGGGCGGAACCTCGGCCCCCTATGCGGTGCTCAACGCGGGCAAGACCGTCGTCGAACTCGATCTGAAGGACGCGGCGGCGCGGGCGCGGCTCGAACCGATGATCCGCGAGGCCGACGTTCTCGTCGAACAGTTCCGCCCCGGCGTCATGGATCGGCTGGGCCTCGGCTGGGACGCCTGCCGCGCGATCAATCCGCGGCTTATCTATTGCTCGATCTCGGGCTACGGAGCCACCGGGCCGCGGGCGCAGGAGGCGGGCCACGATCTCAACTACATCGCCCGGGCGGGTCTTCTGTCGCTGTCGCCCGGCACGCCGGAGCAACCGACGCTGCCGCCCGCGCTCATCGCGGACATCGCGGGCGGGACGATGCCCGCCGTCATCAACATCCTTCTCGCCCTGCGCCGACGCGACCTGACGGGAGACGGCTGCCGGCTCGACGTGTCCATGGCGGACGGCGTGTTCGCCTTCGGCTGGTACGCCTTGGCCGAAGGCCATGCGACGGGCCGGTTTCCGGCGGCGGGGGAGAACGATCTCGCGGGTGCGCTGCCGCGTTACGCGCTTTATGCGACGGCCGACGACCGGTTCCTCGCGGTGGGGGCGTTGGAAGAGAAGTTCTGGCGGACGTTCTGCGATGCGATCGGGCTCGACGAAGGATTTC
>CAYNUN010000071.1:0-3264 GCA_964400345.1 uncultured Methylobacteriaceae bacterium | reverse complement strand
TCGGGACGACCGCGCGACGCCGGACGCGACCCGTGCGGAAGTCGGGCGCATCATCCGCGGGCGGACGGCGGCCGATTGGGAGGCGCTGTTCGCGCCGCTCGACTGCTGCGTGACGGTTGCCGCGACCTTCGAGGAGGCCCTTGCCGATCCGCATTTCGCCGCGCGCGGCGTCCAAGCCGCGCGGATCATGCTGCCGGACGGGTCCACGATGCCGGCGGCGGCCGTGCCGATCGTGCCGGAACTCCGCCTGCCGCGCGACCATATCCGCAAGACGCCCTGAGAAGGCGTCCCGTCGTCAGCCGGCGAGGCCGCGCCTCATCGCCAAGCGGCGCAGCGGCGCGATCGCGCCCAAGGCGAGAAGCCCCGCACCGCGCGCGAAATCGACCGGAAGAAGCGCCGTCAGCAGCGAGCGGTTCAACGCGTCCACGGCCGCCGTCCGGGTCGCGACGTCCTTGCGGCGGCCCTGCTCATAGGCGGCGAGGACGTCCGACGCGCCGGGGTCTTCGAAGCGGTCGGCGGCATCCACGAGGGCTTCCACGTCGGCGAGGCCGAGATTGAGGCCCTGCGCGCCGATCGGCGGAAAGGCGTGGGCGGCTTCGCCCGTCAGCGCGGTGCGCCCGCCCGTAAAACGGGAGACGGTCAGCGTCTTCATCGGCGTCGCGCCGCGGGGACCGTCGAGCCGCATCCGACCGAGCATGGACTGCGCCTGCCGTTCGACCGTACGGCCGAAGGCGTCGGCGTCCATCGCGACGAGCGCTTCCGCATGGTCGGGCCGGGTCAACCAGACGAGACTGGAGCGCCGCCCTTCGAGCGGAACGAGGGTGAACGGTCCCGTCCGCGTGTGGAACTCCGTCGACGTTTCGCGATGCGGCCGGTCATGGGCGAGGATCGCTGTGACGGCCGATTGAGGATAGGCCTTCTCCCGCGCCTCGATGCCGAGCGCGTCGCGCAGCGAAGAGCGGCGGCCGTCCGCGGCGACGACGAGGCGGGCGCGCAGCGTCGAACCGGCCTCCGTCGTGACCGAGACGTGATCGCCGTGGTCGACGAGATACGTCGCGCGGCCCTTTTCGAGAAGGATCCGGCCGTCCGCCGCGACGAGCCGTTCCAGCTCCTCCGCCAGGGTTCGCGCGACGACGTTGCGGCCGAAACCGTCGAGCCCGATCTCGGAGGCCGCGAAGGTCACGGGCGGAGGACGGAACAGGCTGCCGGTATCGTCGATGATGACGAGCCGCTCCAGCGGCGTCCCGTGCTGCGTGACTTCGGCCGCGCCGATCGCTTCGAGAAAGCGTAAAGCGGGCTGCATCAGCGCGACGGTGCGGCCGTCGGCGGAAGGGCGGTCGGCCGCGAGCACGGCCGTGCGCCGGCCCGCATGCGCGAAGGCGAGCGCCGCGGAATGGCCTACGGGGCCGCCGCCGACGACGAGGACGTCGAACAGGTCGTCCGATTGCTGGGCCATGAATTCCTCCGCCCGGGGGGTATAGGCCGGGGGCGGCGGCACGCCAAGGCATGGAGGGCATCCGGAAAGCTGCGGAGTTTCGTCGCGCCCCCGATGGGCGATGATGGGCTCATGATCCCGGACCGCGCAGTTCCGCTCCGCATGCCCGCCGTAGCAGCCGACGACGCGCCGACCCCGTCGGCCGCGCCCGTACTCGCGGCCGTCGCCTCGATTCTGCTGCTGACCGCGGCGGGGTGGGGCGCGCTGTTGTTCGAGGCGTCGCGGGCGGGCGACGGTGCGGACCCGCTCTGGACGGCGCTCTGCACCGCGACGGGGCTCGTCGGAACGGATGCCGGCCCGGCGGGCTACGCGATCAAGGCCGGTCTCTGGGCGGCGATGACCGTCGCCATGATGCTGCCCACGGCCTCGGCCGCGGCGCTCGGCTATGCCGCACGCGTCGGGGAGGGGGCGGGCGGGGCTTTCGCGCCGTTGATGCTCCTTCTCGGCTATCTGGTCGTCTGGATCGGCGCGGCGCTCGGCCTCGCCGCGATGCAGATCGGTCTCGATCGGGCGCTCGACCTCTTCGTCCTGCCGGACAAGGCCGCCGCGGTGATCGCCGGGACGGCGGTGGGTTTTGCGGGCCTGCATCAGTTCTCGGCGGTGAAGCTGCGCCGGCTCGCGGCCTGCCGGCTTCCGATCGGCGGCGATCTCCCGCGCGGAGACGCGCGCGGCGCCTTCGGTCTAGGGCTGCGCTACGGCGCGAGCTGCGTCGGCTGTTGCGGCCCGATGATGGGCATGATGGTGGTTTCGGGCGCGATGAACCTCGTCTGGACGGCGGTCTTCGCCGCGCTGATGACGGCGGAGAGGTTGTCCTCCGGGCTCGCCGTCGTGCGCGTGATCGGTGCGCTGCTGATCGTCGCGGGCGTCGCGCTTGCGACGTCGAGCGTCGGGCCGAGCGCGATCGCCGCGCATTTCCTTCGCTGAGCGGCGCCGTCGCCATAAATTCGCCGGATGGAGACGAGAAAGACGGTGCCCGATCGTTCTTTCTTGTGCGTTGCGGCAACGGATCGTTTACGTTGTCCTGCAATCAAGAGCGGGTCGCATGTGCGGCCGTACCGCGTTGTCTTGAAGAGTGGCTCATGACCGTCTCCCCGACCCGTCGCGAAATCCTTCCCGCCTTGTCGCTGCTGTTCGCGACGGCGGTCGCGCCTTCGTCGGTGCTCGCCGCGGCGAACGACGTGTTCGGCGATCAGGCCGAATGGCGTCAGTCTTATGATTCGGCCCAGAGCCTGCGCCTTCAGCGCAGCGTCACGCCCGTTCTCTCGCCCGCCACGCTCGCCGCGACGGAGCAGGTGATCGAGCGCTATCGTGACGTCGCCGCGCGCGGCGGCTGGCCGGAGATGCCGCGGGTTCAGCTGCGCCTCGGCCAGCGGGACCGCAACGTCGTCGCGCTGCGCGCGAGGCTGATCGCGTCGGGCGACCTGCCCGAGAATTCGGGTTCCTCCAACGTCTTCGATTCCTTCGTCGAAGTGGGCGTGAAGCGTTTTCAGGAGCGTCACGGCCTCACGCCGACGGGCGTCGTCAACGCCTCGACCGTGACGGCGATGAACGTGCCCGCCGAGGTCCGGCTGAAGCAGCTCGAGATCAACATCGTTCGGCTGCGGTCCTATTCCGGCAATCTCGGCCATCGCTACGTCGTCGCCAACATTCCCGCCGCCTTGATCGAGACGGTGGAGGGCGGGCATGTGCATACGCGCCACGCCGCGGGCGTCGGCAAGATCGACCGGCAGTCGCCGATCATGACGACGCGGGTCGTCGACATCAATTTC
>CAYNUN010000070.1:0-8159 GCA_964400345.1 uncultured Methylobacteriaceae bacterium | reverse complement strand
TCCTCTTCGCCGCCGTCCGCCGGCGCGACGTCCCGCATGCTGCGGAAGCGGAGACGGAGATTCCGCTTCGCGCATGAAAGGCGAGTCTTTCCGGACTCTTGCGGTCGTCGGATGAGACGTCGATTCAGGCCGCGTTTCCCGCCGCGCGCCGCCCTTCGTCGGCGTCCGCGACGCCGAGCGCCGCAAGCAGACGTCGTCCATAGGCGTCGAGATCGTGGTCGGCGGCCTTGCGCCGCGCGGCGCGGCTCATGGCTTCGAGCCTGTCGGGATCGTCCGCGAGCCGTTCCAGCGCGGCGACGATCGCCGCGGAGTCGCGGATCGGAACGATGAATCCGTCCTCCCCGTCGGTCACCACGCTCCCCGCATTGGGCGTGCACACCACGGGCAGGCCCGCCGCGAGCGCCTCGTAGATCGCGGTCGCCGAGCCTTCGCAGAGCGAGGGCAGCAGAAACACGTCCGCCTCCGCGAAAAGCGCGGCGACGTCGGCGCGCGGCACGGGGCCGAGCCATCGCACCGAGGCGGCGACGGCCGAGAGCGCGGCGGGGGACAGCCCCGGCGCAGGCCCCGCCATGACGAATTCCGCCTTCCCCCGCAGCAGTTCGGCCGCGGCGAGGACATGCGGCGTGCCCTTGCGCAGCCCGAGCGCGCCGACCGTCAGCACCCGCAGCCTCTCGCCGCGTCGCAGCCCGCGCGGGCCTCCGGGCCGTGGGCTTCCTTGCGGGATCTCGACGCCGTAAGGGACGACGACGCAGGCCGCCGGGTCGCCCCCTTGGGCGATCACGCCCTCGCGCACGAAGGAGGAGCCGCAGAGCACGAGGTCCGCCGCCGCCCATTCCGCCTTCTCCCGCGCCGCGAAGGCGTCCGCCGCCGCGTCGGCCTCGGACGAGGTCCAGCCGCCGAACGCGGCCTCCTCCTCGCGCATGATCGCGTCCAGCACGCCGCGCGGCGCGATGATCTGCTCGACCGCGACGCGCAGCCCGCGGTCGCGCGCCGCCTCCGCAGCTTCGAGACATTCCCCGCTGAAACCGTAGAAATCCGTCGCCGCGCCGAAGCCCGCCCGCGCGACGAGCCCGGCGAAGCGCGAGCCGCAGGCGAGTTCCGCCTCCGTCCGCTCGGTCCGCGCACGGGCGCGGGCGCGGCGCATGAAGCCCGCGAGCCCGGCGGCCTCGCTGCAGCGGATCAGCGCGGGGTCGATGCCGTGCGGAACGCGGCCCGCGAGTCTGAGGAGCGCGCCGGGCAACAGTCCCGCCGGCGTTTCCGCGACGAGGCGGCCGATGCCCACCGTCGCGCAGAGATCGGTATGGAGCCTTTCGAGCAGCCCCCGCGCGGCGAGGATGCGCGGAACCGCGTAATGCATCCGCGCCCCGATCTGCGCGACGAGGAAGCGCCGATGGGCCGACGCCGCTCCGGTCACGATCACGCGCCCTTGCCCTGCGCGGGCGCCGCTTCCGCCGCGGCGTCGACCTCCCGCAGCAGCGCGACCCATTCCGCCGCCGCGATCCGCCGCGTGAAGCGGGCCTCGAACAGGCTCCGCGCGCGATGCCCCATCGCGATCCGCCGCATCGGCGATCCCGCGAGATCGAGCACGGCGTCCGCCACGGCCGCCGCCGCGCCGATCGGCACGGCCACGCCGCATTCGCCGTCCTTCACCAGCCGCGCGATTTCGCCGTCCGGATCGCCGATGAACAGCGTCGGCCGCCCCGCGGCCGCGATCCCGTAGAATTTGCTCGGCACGACGTAAGGCTCCATCTCGGGCAGCAGCGAGACGACGTGGAGATCCGCCGTCGACAGGGATTCGGAGAGCCGTTCGGCGGGTTGCAGCGGCTTGAACATCACGTTCGCGAGGCCGCGCAGCCGGACCTCGCGTTCGAGGCCGGCGCGCTTATGGCCGCCGCCGATGAACAGGAACACGATGTCCTCGCGTCCGCGCAGCCGGTCCGCCGCCTCGATCAGCGTGTCGAATTCATGCGCCCGTCCCAGATTGCCGGAATAGGCGACCACGAATTTCCCATCGAGTCCCCATTCCTCGCGCAGCGTCGAGCGCCGCGGGTCGGTCGGCCGGATCGCGTCGCCGTCCGACCAGTTCGGAATGAAGGCGATCCGCTCCGTCGCGAGCCCGCGCTCTTCCAGCACCCGGCCCATGCGCCCGATGGGCACCACGATCTTTTCCGAGCGTCGATAGGCGAGGTCGCGCAGCCGCGTCGCGATGCGCCCCGCAAGGCCGCGCTTCGGCAGCACGCCGAGTTGGATCGCGGCTTCCGGGTAGAGATCGAAGGCCCATTGCACCGTCCGCGCGCCCTTGATCGCCGCCGCCAGCCCCGCCGTCACGCAGACCAGCGGAGGATCGGTGCAGACGACGCAGACGTCCCCCCGCCGCGCGAGGCGCAGCAGCGCGAAGAACACCGCGACATGGAAGGTGAGCTGGTCCACCGCGCGGCCCGGGATCGTCTTCCGTCCGAAACGGCTGCTCCTGAGCCGATGCACGATCGCGCCCCGTTCGGCCGACACTTTCGGCAGCAGCACCGCAGGGTCGTCATGGAGATTGCGGCTCGCCAGCACGTGGAGATCCCAGCCTTCCCAGGCGAGCGATCCGGTCAGCATCGCGATGATGCGGCTCGTCGCGGACTCGTCCGGGGCGGCGTAGCGGTTGACGAAGACGATCTTCATGCCCGCGCGTCTCCGGATCCCGCGAGCCGGTGCAGCCGCACGATCTCGCCCCGCCCTCCCGCGGTCCGGTCGGTCACGAAAAGGCGATAGGCGGTGAGCGTCCGGCGCGCGATCACGGGCCAGGTATAGGCCGCCTTCACGAGCGCCCGGCCCGCCCGGCCCATCCGCGCGGCGCGGACGGGGGAGGAGAGCAGGCCGTCGAGCGCGTCCGCGAAGGCTTCGGGGTCGAGCGGCAGCACCTCGCCCGCACCTTCCGTCGCCACTTCCGGGAAGCGGCATTCCTGCGAGATCACGACGGGCGTGCCGCAGGCGAGCGCCTCGATGATCGCCATGCTGAACCCCTCCTGCCGGCTCGGCAGGCAGAAACAGGCCGCGTCGACGAAGGCCGCGATCTTGTCCGACCCCCACAGCGCCCCGACGATATGGACCCGCGCCGTGAGGCCCGCGGTCGCGACGTCGCGTGCGAAGCCCGGTCCTTCGCCGTCGTCGGGGCCCGCCACCACGAGATCGACCTCGGGATGCAGCGGCGCGATCCGCCGGAACGCGCCGAGCAGATGGTCGAGCCCCTTCTTGCCGTGGAGGCGGGAGAGGAACAGCACATAGCGCCGTCCCGCCAGTCGCGGATGCCGACGTCTGAACGTCCCTTCCGCCGGCGGCGGTTCGATCTCCTCCATGAACACGCCGTTGGGGATCACGAACCGCGGCGGCGAGGGGCTCGCCCCGATCACGCCCATCAGCCGGACCTCGTCGTCGTTGAGCGCCTGGATGAAGGCCGCGCGCATGATCATCCGTCGCCAGCCGAGCGCGAGCGCGACGCGCTTCTTCAACGCCTTCCGGCCGAGGCTCCAGCGGTCGAGCATGCCGTGCGGCTCGAGCGCATAGGGTTTTCCCGCGCGCCGCGCGGCGGCCGCCGCCGCGAGCAGCATCGGCTCCCACACGCCGTGCAGATGCAGGATGTCGGCCTCCGCGACGATCGCGTTCCACTCCGCGCGCCGCAGCAGCGGGCCGCCGGGAAAGGTTCCTTCCGTCCCCGGTGCGGCGATGCGCCGGATCTTGTCGCGGCAGGGCAGACGCGCCGAGGCGCCCTCGATCCGCGTCTCCGCCTCCGCTTCGCGCGGGGCGACGATGCCGACCTCGTGGCCGAGTTCGGCCTGCGCCGCCGCAAGGCGAAGCGCCGCCGCGGCGGGGCCGCCGCGGGCCGGATCGAGCGATCCGATGACGTGGAGAATGTGCATTGCGGGTGTTTCCGTCGGCTCCGCCTGCGGGAGTCCGGAGCGCGATCGTCGCGGCGCCGGCGGTCCGGCGGCAAGGCGGGAATATGACGTAAACCGAGGGGTTCGCCGCCTTCGCTCCTACGCCCTCCTCGGTACGCTCTCCGCCCGGCGACGGGCCGCGACGCCCGTTTCGGCCCTCCTCGTCATCCTGTTTCCGAGGCTTCGCCGCCGCCGTCCCGGGGCTAGCGTCCAGCACCTGAAAAATGGTGCCGGAGAGGTCGCGCATGCCGTTGAACGATGTGGAACTCGGTCGGGACGCGGTCGTCTTCCGGCCCGAACTCGTCAATCTCTACGGCTGCCGGATCGGCGCGGAGACGCGCATCGGTCCCTTCGTCGAGATCCAGCGCGGCGTCGTCGTCGGCGCGCGCTGCAAGATCTCCTCCCACGCCTTCATCTGTTCCGGCGTCGTCATCGAGGACGAGGTCTTCATCGGCCACGGCGTCATGTTCGCCAACGACGCGGCCCCCCGCGCGGCGGGTCCGGACGGCGCGCTCCTCGCCGACGGCGATTGGACGCTTCTGCCCGTCACGGTCCGCAAGGGCGCGTCCGTCGGCTCGAACGCCACCGTCCTCGGCGGCGTCGAGATCGGCGAAGGCGCGATGGTCGGCGCGGGCGCCGTCGTCACGCGCGACGTGCCGCCTCACGCGGTGGTCGCGGGCGTCCCCGCCCGCATCGTCGGCGACGCGCGGCGCAGTTCCCCCGAACGTCGTGAGGTGCGGGCATGACGGACCGCGAGATCGGATTGGGCCTCGTCGGCTACGGCTATTGGGGTCCGAACATCGCCCGCGTCGGAGCGGAAGCGGAGGGCACGCGCCTCGCCGCCGTCGCCGACGGATCGGCGGCCGCGCGGGCGCGGGCGGGCAAGCGCTTTCCCGGCGTCGCGCTGCATGAGGATTGGCGCGATCTCGTCGCCGATCCGACCGTCGACGCCGTCGTGATCGCCACGCCCGTCGCCACGCATTTCGAGGTCGCCCTCGCGGCTCTGAAGGCGGGCAAGCACGTCCTCGTCGAAAAGCCGATGACGCGCAGCTCCGCCGAAGCCGCGATCCTGATCGAGGAGGCGGCGCGCCGCCGTCTCGTCCTGATGGTCGACCACACCTTCGTCTTCACCCCCGCCGTCCGGAAGATCCGCGACCTGATGTCGGACGGCGTGCTGGGCGAGGTGTTCTATTACGACTCCACGCGCATCAATCTCGGCCTGTTCCAGACGGACGTGAACGTCGTCTGGGATCTCGCCGTCCATGATCTCGCGATCCTCGATTTCCTGATGGGCGGCGGCCCGGCCTCGATTTCCGCCACGGGCGCACGCCATGTGGCGGGCCGGCCCGAGAATACGGCCCATATCGCGCTCTATTATCCGAGCGGGACCATCGCCCATCTCAACGTGAACTGGCTCGCGCCCGTGAAGATCCGCCGCACGCTGATCGGCGGCAGCCGGCGCATGGTCGTCTGGGACGATCTCGAGCCCTCCGAGAAGATCAAGGTCTATGACCGCGGCGTCACCGTCGCCGCCGATGCGGAGCGCATCCGCGACATCCTCGTCTCCTACCGCTCCGGCGACATGTGGGCTCCCCAGCTCTCCACCCGCGAGGCGCTGCTCACCGCCGTCGAGCATTTCGCCGCCTGCATCGCGGGCGGTGCCGTTCCGCTCACGGGCGGGGAGAGCGGGCTCAGGGTCGTCGCCATGCTCGAAGCCGCGTCCCGGTCCCTCGCGGAACGCGGCCGCCCCGTCGAATTCGAAACCGTCCGGAGGGCGTCGTGATTCCGTTTCTCGATCTTCAGGCCCAATACCGCACCGTCGGCAAGGACATCGAAGCCGCCGTCACCGACGTGCTGCGCAGCGGCGACTATGTCCAAGGCGCGCGCGTCGCGGCCTTCGAGCGCGATTTCGCCGCCTGGTGCGGCACGCAGGAGGCGGTCGCGGTCAGCTCCGGCACCGCGGCGCTGCATCTCGCTCTGTTGGCCGCGGGCGTCGGCCCGGGCGACGAGGTGCTCACCGTGCCCATGACCTTCGTCGCGACCGCCGCGGCGATCCTCTATACGGGCGCGACGCCCGTCTTCGTCGACATCGATCCGTCCACCTGGACCATGGATCCCGTCGAGGCGGAGGCCGCGATCACCGCGCGGACCAAGGCCGTCATTCCCGTTCATCTCCACGGCCGGCTCGCCGACATGGCCGAGATCGTCGCCGTCGCCCACAGGCACGGCCTCGTCGTGATCGAGGACGCCGCGCAGGCGCACGGCGCGGAGCGCGGCGGCAAGCGCGCGGGCTCCTTCGGCGACATCGGCTGTTTCAGCTTCTATCCGGGGAAGAATCTCGGGGCCTGCGGGGAGGGCGGGGCGGTCGTCACGGACCGCCCCGATCTCGCCGAACAGGTGCGCCTGCTGCGCGACTGGGGCCAGATCAGGCGCTACGAACATGTGAAGCTCGGCTTCAATCTGCGCATGGACAACATCCAGGGCGCGGTCCTGCGCGTGAAGCTGCCCCATCTCGACGGCTGGAACGCGCGCCGCCGCGCCGTCGCCGCGCTCTATCGCGAGCTTCTCGAAGGTTCCGAGCTTCGGCTTCCCGCGCCCGCCGGCGCGGATCACGTCTTCCACGTTCATGCGGTGCGCCTCAGGGATCGCGACGGCCTTCGCGCCGCGCTCGAAGCGGCGGGCGTCGCGACGGGGATCCACTATCCCAAGCCCGTGCATCTGCAGAAGGGCTACGCCTCTCTCGGCTACGGCCCCGGCGCCTTCCCCGAATCCGAGCGCATGGCGCAGGAGACGTTGTCCCTGCCGATCTTCCCGGAAATGACCGAGGCGCAGGTCCGCGAAGTCGCGGCCGCGGTGCGCCGCTTCACGGAGGGCGCGCGCGATGCGGCATGAGACGCGGGGAGCGGCCGTCTGCGCGGCCGTCAGGCAGGCGCGCGACGTGCTGAAGGGCAAGCGCGTGCTGGTCACCGGCGGGGCGGGCTTCGTCGGCTCGCACATCGTCGATCTTCTGGTCGCGGCGGGGGCGGGCGAAGTCGTCGTCGTCGACGACATGGTGCGCGGCCGGCCGGGCAATCTCGCCCGCGTGCTCGGGCGTCGCAACGTCCGCCTGATCGAGGGCGACATCCGCGACCGCGGCCTCATGCGCTCGCTGGTCGCGGGGTCCGACACGGTGTTCCATCAGGCGGCGCTGCGCATCACCCACTGCGCGGCCGAGCCGCGCCGGGCCATGGAGGTCATGGTCGACGCGACCTACGAACTCGTCCGCCTCTGCGTCGAGGAGGACGTCCGCAAGCTCGTGATGGCCTCGACCGCCTCGGTCTACGGCATGGCGGAAAGCTTCCCGACCCGCGAGGACCACCACCCCTACGGCAACCGCACGCTCTACGGCGCGGCCAAGATCTTCGCGGAAGGGCTGATGCGCTCCTTCAACGACGTCTACGGCCTCGACTATGTCGCGCTGCGCTATTTCAACGTCTACGGCCCCCGCATGGACATCCACGGCCGCTACACGGAAGTGCTGGTGCGCTGGATGGAGCGGATCGCGGCCGGCCTGCCGCCCGTGATCTTCGGCGACGGACTCCAGACCATGGACATGGTCCATGTCCGCGACGTCGCCCGCGCCAACATCCTCGCCGCGGCGTCCGACGCCTCCGATCAGGTCTTCAACGTCGCGAGCGGGACGGAGACCTCCCTTCTCGATCTCGCCAAGACGCTCGCGCGCGTCATGGGCCGGCCGCATCTCGTGCCGGTCCATGAGGCGGAGCGAAGCGTCAATCCCGTCCCGCGCCGCCTCGCCGACACGTCGAAGGCCGAAAGGCTGCTCGGCTTCCGCGCCGCGGTGACGCCGGAGGAGGGGCTCGCCGAACTCGTCGAATGGTGGCGCAGCGAAAGCGTCGAAGCGCGCGGAGCCGCCGAATGATCCCGATCTCGCGTCCCGTCCTCGGCCGGGAGGAGGCCGACGCGGCGGCCGCCGTCGTCCTCTCGGGTTGGTTGACCCAAGGCCCGCAAACCGCTGCGTTCGAATCCGAATTCGCCGATGCCGTGGGCGCGCTCGATGTTGTCGATTGCGAATGCCAAGGCCTCGTAAACATCGGTTGGCACTGGCAGCGGCGTTGACTGCATCCATCGCTCGGCCTTGCGCACGCTGGCGATGTCTTGCCGCAGCTCATCCGTCAGCGCCACCAGGGCCGGGCGCTGGGCGAGGGCGGCGCGGACAGTAGCGATCACATCGGAGCGCAA
>CAYNUN010000069.1:7166-8183 GCA_964400345.1 uncultured Methylobacteriaceae bacterium | reverse complement strand
TTCGAAACGCCCGTCAGGTCGTCTGGCGGAAATGCTTCGAAAGCTTGAGGCTCTGGCCCTGGTAATTCGAATCCTTGGCGGCGCCGTAGAGCGCCGCAGGGCGTTCGGCCATCCGCTCATAGACGAGGCGACCCACGATCTGGCCATGTTCGAGGATGAAGGGCACGTCGCGGGAGCGCACTTCCAGCACCGCCCGCGCGCTCGTCGCGCCCGCGCTCGCATGGCCGAAGCCGGGGTCGAAGAAGCCCGCATAATGCACGCGGAATTCGCCCACCAAGGGGTCGAAGGGGGTCATCTCCGCCGCGTGGTCGGGCGGCACGCAGACCGCCTCCTTGGAGGCGAGGATGTAGAACTGCCCGGGATCGAGGATGAGTTCTCCCCGGCGGGCATGGAGCGGTTCCCAGAAGTCCTGCACGTCGTAGCCGCGGACATTGTCGACGTCGACGACGCCCGTATGGCGCTTGGCGCGGTATCCCACGAGGCCGCCCTCGCCGAAGCCCGCGAGATCGACGCTGACCGCGATGCCGCTCTGGATCGAGGGCGCGGCCGTGTCCACCACCGTTTCGCGGCGCTGGAGATCATGCAGCTCGGCGTCCGTCAGACGGGCCTCGCCCGTTCGGAAACGGAGCTGCGAGAGCGTCGAACCCGTCCGCACGAGCACCGGGAAGGTGCGGGGCGAGATTTCGAGATGGAGAGGGCCGGAATAGTCCGCGTCGATCTGGTCGAAGGTCGCGGCATGGTCGGTGATGACGCGGGTGAACACGTCGAGGCGGCCCGTCGAGCTTTTCGGATTCGCCGCGGCGAGCAGGCCCGGCGGCAGGTCGAGGCCTTCGAGCAGTTCCGCCACATAGACCGCGCCCGTCTCGAGCACCGCTCCGCGCGTGATGTCGATCTCGTGCAGCGACAGTTCGGCGAGCCGCTCGCCGACGGTGCGGTCGCGTCCCGGCAGGAAACTCGCCCGCACGCGATAGACCTTGCGGCCCAGCCGGAGATCGATGCTGGCGGGCTGGATCTGCT
>CAYNUN010000069.1:0-7156 GCA_964400345.1 uncultured Methylobacteriaceae bacterium | reverse complement strand
CCCCATCCGGGGGGGGCCCCCCCCGCCGCCCCCCCCGCGCCGGCGCCCCCCCCCCCGCCCCCCCGCGGCCGGCCGCCAAGGCCTCCGCCGCGGTTTCCGCGGCGTCGACGGTCTTGAGCGCTTCCGGATGCGGCATGGAGACGATGTTGTAGCCGGAGTCGACGTAGTGGATCTCGCCGGTCGTGCCCGTCGAAAGATCCGAAAGGAGATAGAGGCCCGCGCCGCCGATCTCCTCGATCGTCACGGTCCGACGCAGCGGCGCGTGCCGCTTCTGATAGTTGAACATCAGCCGCGCGTCGGCGATGCCCGCGCCCGCCAGAGTGCGGACGGGTCCGGCGGAGATCGCGTTCACGCGGATGCCGTACGGCCCGTAATCGGCGGCGAGATAGCGCACCGACGCTTCGAGAGCCGCCTTCGCCACGCCCATCACGTTGTAGTTCGGCATCACGCGGACGGAGCCCGCATAAGTGAGCGTCACCATGCTGCCGCCGTCCGTCATCAGCGGCGCGGCGCGCTTGGCGATCTCCGTGAAGGAGAAGCAGGAGATGAGCATGGTCCGCGAGAAATTCTCGCGGGTGGTGTCCGCATAGCGGCCCTTGAGTTCGTTCTTGTCGGAGAAGGCGATCGCATGGACGAGGAAGTCGAGCTTCCCCCACTTCTCCTCGATCGCCGTGAAGACGGCGTCCACCGAGGCGAGATCTTCGACGTCGCAAGGGAGCAGGACGTCCGAGCCGACGCTTTCGGCGAGCGGCTGCACGCGCTTCCTCAACGACTCGCCCTGATAGGTGAAGGCGAGCTGCGCCCCTTGGTCGGCGAGCGTCTTGGCGATTCCCCAAGCGATCGAATGATCATTGGCGACGCCCATGATCAGTCCGCGCTTGCCCTGCATGAAAGCGGCCATGATTGCTCCTTCGAAGGCCCGGTCCGACGCCGCGGCGTCAGGCTTCGAGCCGCTTCATGACGATGGTGGCGTTGGTGCCGCCGAAACCGAACGAATTGGAGAGCACCGTGCCGAGCTTCGCCCCGTCGATGCGCTTGCGCACGATGGGCATGTCCGCGAATTCCGGATCGAGCTCCTCGATGTTCGCGCTTTCGCAGATGAAATCGTTGTTCATCATCAGGAGCGAATAGATCGCTTCCTGCACGCCGGTGGCGCCGAGCGAATGGCCCGTCAGCGACTTCGTCGCGGAGATCGGCGGGCACTTGTCTTCATTGCCGAAGACCGCGCGGATCGCCTCGATCTCCTTCTGGTCGCCCACGGGCGTCGAGGTCGCGTGCGGATTGATGTAGTCGATCGGCGTCTTCACGGTCGCGAGCGCTTGGCGCATGCAGCGGATCGCGCCTTCGCCCGAGGGGGCGACCATGTCGTAGCCGTCGGACGTCGCGCCGTAGCCCACGATCTCGCCGTAGATCTTCGCGCCGCGCGCCTTGGCGTGCTCGAGTTCTTCCAGCACGAGGACGCCTGCTCCGCCCGCGATGACGAAGCCGTCGCGGTTCTTGTCATAGGCGCGCGAGGCGGTGGCCGGGCGGTCGTTGTAGGACGACGACATCGCGCCCATCGCGTCGAACAGCACGGAGAGCGACCAGTCGAGCTCCTCGCAGCCGCCCGCGAAGACGATGTCCTGCTTGCCGAACTGGATCTGCTCATAGGCCGCGCCGATGCAATGGTTCGACGTCGCGCAGGCCGAGGAGATCGAATAGTTCACGCCCTTGATCTTGAACCAGGTCGCGAGCGTGGCCGACGCCGTCGAGGACATAGCCTTCGGCACCGCGAAGGGCCCGACCCGCTTCGGCCCCTTCTCGCGCGCCGTGTCGGCGGCTTCGACGATCGAGCGGGCCGAGGGGCCGCCCGAACCCATGATGATGCCCGTGCGCTCGTTCGAAACGTCGCCCTCTTCGAGACCCGAGTCGCGGATCGCCTGTTCCATCGCCACATGGTTCCATGCGGTCCCGACGGCGTGGAAGCGCATCGCACGGCGGTCGACGACCTCGCTCGGATCGAGCGTCGGCATGCCGTGCACTTGGCAGCGGAAGCCGAGTTCGGCGTATTTGTCCGCGCGGATGATGCCCGAGCGGGCCTCGCGCAGCGATGCGAGGACCTCATTGCTGTTGTTGCCGATGGACGAGACGATGCCCATCCCGGTTACGACGACGCGCCTCATGGGGCGAACTCCTCACTGCCGGCGGACGCTCCCAGACGCGCCGCCCCGTGGTCTTCGAAGGGCCGGCGCAGGGCCGGCCCGGACATTCACGACTTGAACAGGCCGACGCGCATGTCGGTCGTCTCGTAGATCCGTTTGCCGTCCGCTTCCAGCCAGCCGTCGGCGATCCCGAGCACGAGCTTCGACCGGAAGATGCGCTTGAAATCGACGCCGTAGACGACCTGCTTCACCGTGGGCAGGACCTGATCGCTGAACTTCACCTCGCCGACGCCGAGCGCCCTGCCGCGCCCTTCCGCGCCCAGCCAACCGAGATGGAAGCCCGTGAGCTGCCACAATGCATCGAGGCCGAGACAACCCGGCATGACCGGATCGCCTTGGAAATGGCACGGGAAGAACCAGAGATCCGGACGAATCGCGAATTCGGCGCGGACGAAGCCTTTGCCGTATGCGCCGCCCGTCTCCGAAATCTCCGCGATGCGGTCGAACATGAGCATCGGCGGCAGCGGAAGTTGCGCATTGCCCGGCCCGAACAGCTCGCCGCGTCCGCAGGCCAGGAGATCTTCGTATTCGTAGCTCGACCGCTTTTCCATTGGCCCTTAGGGCTCCGTCTCACGTCAGAATCGCGGCCCGGAAAGGGCCGTCGTCGGGCGCGTTGGTAACACAGCGACAAGCACATCGAAAGCCGTTCCGCCGCAGGCTCCTTCGGAGCGGTTGCGGCGGGGGGCTCGGATACCTATGATACGGGCTCAACCTCCTGCCCGACCGGATCGCATGGCTGTCGACACGACCAACCCCGCGGCGCTCCGCGCGCCCGCCATCCCGCTTGAACGGGCCGATCGCACGGGCTGCCCCGTGCATGAGCTGCGGCGTCGCCTGCGCGATTCGGGGCTGCGGCCGACGCGTCAGCGCGTCGGGCTCGGCTGGATTCTCTTCGCCAAGGGCGACCGCCACGTCACGGCCGAAATGCTGTTCGACGAAGCGAACCGCGCGCGCGTCCCCGTTTCGCTCGCCACGGTCTACAACACGCTGCATCAATTCACCGAAGCGGGGCTTCTCCGCGAAGTCGCCGTGGACGGCGCCAAGACCTATTTCGATACGAATACCGGAAATCACCATCACTTCTTCGTCGAAGGCGAGAATGCGCTTTTCGACATCGAAGGCCCGGCGATCGAGATCGGCGACCTTCCCGAGCCGCCCGAAGGCATGGAAATCGCCCGCGTCGACGTGATCGTCCGGCTGCGCCGCAAGGAATCCTGAACCGTCCCGCGCTTCGGCCCGCGGTTCAGTCGAAGTTTTCGCCCGGATAGGTGCCCCAGAGTCGGTCCTGCCGGATCCATCCGTCGAAATTGTCGCCCGAAAGCCGGCACCATCCGCCTGTGCAGTTCCGGATCGTCGCCAGAACGCCGGGCTGAAGCTGGGCGGTCGGTTGCGCATCCTCCTCCGGCTTCCTGCGCAGGGGCAGCAGGCCCGAGCGCATCCACGGCGCGACCAGCGCGGTGCGTCGTCCGGAGAGGAGGCTGTGCAGCACCCAGCCTTCCGCTCCCTCCGAGTCGCGGATCCGCCGCCATGTCTCGAATTCCGCGGTGACTTCGACGGGCAATCCGGCGCGCTGGAAGATCCAGGTCGTCCGGTGTTCCTTGCTCGGACCCTCGCGGAGATTCACCCGGTCGGATTTGAGGCTCACGAAGCGCGGCAGCGGCAGGCCGGTCGCCGAGCCGGTCGCGATGCCGTCGCGGGCGCCCGCCGTCTGCGGCGCGCCGAGAACGAGAAGAAGAAGGAGGCCCGCCGCGAAAATCCTGCCCGAAGGACGCAAGACGTTTCACCCCATGCTGCTTTCGGACCACGGTCCGGGCCGTTGTCATTCTCGAAACCGCTCGTTATGCAGATTTCGAGGCCGGCTCGAAGAACGCGATCCCGTTGTTCATCGCCGCCCGCGGTTAATGATGAATGAAGGCCGCCGCCTCGACGGGCGGGGCCGATGCATCGGGGGGTCGTCATGACGAAGAAGAAACCCGTCGTCGTCGTCACGCGACGGCTTCCCGACGTGGTCGAAACGCGCATGCGCGAATTGTTCGACACGCGTCTCAACGTCGACGACCGTCCTATGACTCCGGCCGAACTGGTCGAGGCGATGCGGACCGCCGACGTGCTGGTGCCGACCGTCACCGACAAGATCGATTCCGGGCTGCTCGCGCAGGCGGGCGACGATCTTCGCCTGATCGCCAATTTCGGCAACGGCGTCGACAATATCGACGTGCAGACGGCGCTGTCGCGCGGCATCACGGTGACCAATACGCCCGGCGTCCTCACCGAGGACACGGCCGACATGACCATGGCCCTGATCCTCGCCGTCGCGCGGCGGATCGCGGAAGGGGCGCGCGTCATTCCCGACGGCGAGTGGAACGGCTGGTCCCCGACCTGGATGCTCGGGCACCGCATCACCGGCAAGCGCCTCGGCATCGTCGGCATGGGGCGGATCGGTCAGGCGCTCGCGCGCCGGGCGCGCGCCTTCGGCCTTCAGGTCCACTACCACAATCGCCGGCGGGTGGCTTCGGCGATCGAGGAGAAGCTCGAGGCGACCTATTGGGATTCGCTCGATCAGATGCTGGCGCGGGTCGACATCGTCTCCGTCAACTGCCCGCACACGCCCGCCACCTATCACCTGCTGTCGTCGCGGCGTCTGAAGCTGCTGAAGCCCGACGCGATCGTGGTGAACACCGCGCGCGGCGAGATCATCGACGAGACGGCGCTCACCCGCATGCTGGAAGCCGGCGAGATCGCGGGCGCAGGCCTCGACGTGTTCGAGCACGAGCCCGCCGTATCGCCGCGCATGCTCAAGCTCGCGCGTCAGAACAAGGTCGTCGTGCTGCCCCATATGGGCTCGGCCACGATCGAAGGCCGCATCGACATGGGCGAGAAGGTCATCATCAACATCAAGACCTTCATGGACGGGCATCGCCCGCCCGACCGCGTCGTCCCCTCGATGCTCTGATCCCGCTTCAGAGGCCTTCGAACAGCGCCGTCGACAGATAACGTTCGGCGAAGGACGGGATGACGATGACGATCGTCTTGCCCTCCATCTCGGGCCGCGACGCGATCTCGATCGCCGCCGCCACCGCCGCGCCCGACGAGATGCCCGTCGGAATGCCCTCGAGCCGGGCCAGCCTGCGCGCGGTGTCGATGGCGGATTGATTGCCCACGGTCAGGATCTCGTCGATCACGCCGCGATCGAGCACCTCCGGCACGAAGCCCGCGCCGATGCCCTGGATCTTGTGCGGGCCGGGGGCGCCGCCGGAGAGGACGGGCGAATCCTCGGGCTCCACCGCGACGATGCGGACCCCGGGACGCCGCGCCTTCAGCACTTGTCCGACGCCCGTGATCGTACCGCCCGTTCCCACGCCCGCGACGAAGACGTCGATCTCGCCGCCGGTGTCGTTCCAGATCTCTTCGGCCGTCGTCCTGCGGTGAATCTCCGGATTGGCCGGGTTCTTGAACTGCTGCGGGATCACCGCGCCCGGGATCGAGGCCTTCAACTCCTCCGCGCGCGCGATCGCGCCCTTCATGCCGAGCGAAGCGGGCGTGAGTTCCAGTTCCGCGCCGAGCAGCGCGAGCATCTTCCGGCGCTCGATCGACATGGAATCCGGCATTACGAGAATGAGCCGATAGCCGCGCGCCGCCGCGACGAAGGCGAGCGCGATGCCCGTATTGCCCGAGGTCGGCTCGATCAGCGTCGCGCCCGGCGCGATCGCGCCGCTCTCCTCGAGCGCGTCGATCATGGCCACGCCGATGCGGTCCTTCACGCTCGCGATCGGGTTGAAGAATTCGAGCTTCGCCAACAGCGTCGCCCGAACGCCGCAGTCGGCGGCGAGCCGGTCGAGCCGCACCAGCGGCGTATCCCCGATCGTGTCCGTGATCGAGTCATAGATCCTGCCGCGTCCGGGGAGATGACGCGGCGCCTGATCGTCTGCGCCTCGGGTCATGCCCGCCTCCCGTGTCGAGGGGCCGAGCCCCTTCTGCAATAAGGGTCTGAACGTCGGAAAAAACGGCTCTCAGATCGCGAAATCCGCGAGTTCTTCGAGCGTGATCAGTTTCCGCTCCGTCGCGTCGCGGCACAACTCCTCCACGGTGATCGCGTCCAGCCTTTCGAGGAAGGCCTTGCCCGCATCCGCGACCATGGGACCGATCACTTCGCTCACCAGCGCCGACACGGGGACGGGCGGCATCGAATCCTCGCCCGTCGAGCTCATGGCGGCCCTGACGATGTCCCCCGCCGTGATCCGCCGGCGTTCGACCGCCAGCTCATAACCGCCGCGCGGACCCCGCACGCCCTTCAGAATGCCCGCGCGCACCAGCGCCTGCAGCATCGTCTCCAGATGCCGGGGCGGCAGATCATGTCTATGGGCCAGATGCTTCGCTGCCACCGGGTTCGGGCGCGCATGCAGGGCGATGTCGACCACCGCGGCGATCGCCAAAAGGCTGCGTCGGGACAGAAGGATCATCGAAACGTCTCCGGCCGGTCGGCTGTCATCCCGTCGACCCGAAACCGCCCGCGCCACGCACCGACGTGTCCAGCTCGACCTTTTCGACGAACGCTCCCCGCGTGACCGGCGCGAAGACCAGCTGCGCGATTCGCATTCCTCGCGATACTACGTAGGGCGCAGTTCCGTGATTTACGAGGAGTACCCCCAATTCGCCGCGATAATCGCTGTCGACGGTGCCCGGCGCGTTCAGAACCGTGACGCCGTGCTTCAGTGCGAGGCCCGAGCGAGGCCGGATCTGCGCCTCGAACCCGGGCGGGATTTCCATCGCGAGTCCCGTGGGAATCAGCGCCCGCCCGCCCGGTTCGAGCGTGACGGGTCCCTCTTCGGGGAGTGCAGCGGCGAGGTCCATTCCCGCTGCCCCCGCGGTCTCGTAGCGCGGAAGCGGCAGACCCTCGCCGTGGGGCAGGCGTCTCAAACCGACGGACAGGCTCATGCGGCGTCGCCCTTTCCGAG
>CAYNUN010000068.1:5455-8196 GCA_964400345.1 uncultured Methylobacteriaceae bacterium | reverse complement strand
GCGCCGACGACGGGAACAATCTTGTTCATCGTGAGCTTGGATTGTTCGCCACCGGTGGTCTCAGCCATAAAGTCGGCATTCACGATACCGATGCCGCCGGCGACGTAGGGCATGAAGTTGCCGAAAGCCATACCGAGCTTGCCGCGAATCGACCCGAGCGAATTCACTACCAGGCGGCTGTTGGACGAATCCTGGAAAGTACGCTCCGGCGCGCAAGTCCGATCCGGACCCTCCGTACAAGACGACCGCGAAGTGACGGAAGCGTTGCTCAGCATCACGCTCGAGAGGCCGGCTTCAACGCCGATGACGAGGTTGTTCTTCAGTTGGTGATTGTATCCGAAATGGACGCCGAACAAGGTGCCGACCGCGTTGCTGTCGCCACGCAGAGGAAGGGGCCGTAATCCAGCCGTACCGTCGACGCAAGAATTGGATGCGAAGGTGGGGCAATAGGTCGACGAGACCCAGTTGTTCTTGAATTGCGGCTTTGCGATACCGCCATGAATGCCGACGTAAGCTCCGCTCCAGTCAGGCGTCAAGATGCTGGAAGGTGCAGGAGCAATGGTGCGGGGACGCACGTCTGCGGCCAGCGCGAATGAAGGAAGCGCCGCAAGTGCGGTACCCATCAGTAACTTCTTGATCATGTTTCCCCACAAGACGTTGGATCATCGAGCTCAGGACGAGACTCGTGCTTCAATTGATAACAAAATGTTGCCGTATTTAATGTTGTAAAAAAGACACAAATAGAACCAAGCGCCTGCTTGGAACAGTGGAGCGTATATCAGCATCGACCGCCGGTTTTTCGGGCGTGAGAGAATCCGTTCCCGTTCATGTCCGATGAGCGGCCTTGCTCGGGGCGCGCGACGCCCTCGACGGGCTCGGGGGCATGGGCCGCCATGCGGTGGGGGCGAATAAGGGCGGCGGGGTCGGGCCCTTGGGCCTCGGGTCCGTTTCTGCGCGAGCGTCTCCTCGGACCGAACCCGGCGTGGACGCCGCCGACAGGCGTCAGCGCCCGTGAGGCGGGCGGAGCGCAGGAAGCGCGGGGCCGGGCCGGCGTTCATCGCCGTGCCGGCGGAACACCTCGTCCCGTCACGCCGCCTTCGGGAGGCGTCCTTCGGCGGGCATGAGGCTCATGGGCCGTGACGGATGAAGGGCCCGAGGGGGAGCCGGAGGGCGTCGGGCCGCGGCAATCTTCTTTCGTCCGTCGGCGGCCGGGCCCGTGAAGGTCCGGCCGGCGGGCGGGATCAGTCGATCTTCGTGGTCGTGCGCGACCCGACCGCGGCCGAGAGCGATTGGTTGATCTCGGAAGCGTGGCGGGACATGACCACCGAGAACTTGCCGGCCCGAAGCTCCAGCCCCGCATAGACGCGCTCGAGGATCTTTTCCAAAGACGCGGAGAGCGCCTGAACCCGGGCCAACATGACCTCTTCCGAGGCGTCGACATTCGACTGCACGGCGTTCACCAGCTTGTCCGCGACCGAATTCATGGCTTCGGCGAACTTGTCCGCCTCCGCGCTGATCGCGGATTCCGCGCGCGCCGACTTCTGCTCGATCGCCCTGACCACTTCGCGGAGATCGGCGGGCAGCGACGCCAGGTTCTCGTTCCCGGGTCCGAGCAGCACCTCGATCTTGTTGATCTGCTCCTGGACGGATTCCAAGACGAGTTCCGTGTGGAGGCCGATCGAAATGATCGCGTCCCGCGACGCCTTGCTCAAGCCCTCTTCGATATCGATGTTCATGCCATCGAATTTGCTCGTGAACTCGGCGATGGTCAGCTCGAGGAGAGAGATCCGAGAGGTCAGCGAGGTCTCGATGCGCTGATGGTTCTCGTTGAAATGCAGAATGGTCTTTTTGAGCTGTTCTTCCGCGGCGCGGACCCCGGCCTTCTCCTGCGCCTCGAGGGCGATGCGGAAGGCATCGACTTCCTTCTGCAGGCCCACCGAGAACCCGGTGACGGACTTCGCGACATCGTCCGCGATCCCGCGCGCTTGTTGCTCGATGGCTGCGGTGATGAATTTCGCGCCGTCGCTGAACAACGGCACGATCATGTCGAGTCTCTGGTCGACGGAGCCGTTCATCGCCGCGATCTGCTCGTCGATCGTCAGGCGGTAGGTTTCCGCATTGGCGCCGACTTCTTCCGCCAGTTTCGAGAGATCGCGACCGCCTTCCGTGATGCTGTTCGAAACGGCTTCGAGCATGCGGTCGACCTGGGTGCGGAGCGCACGCACGTTCTTCTCGAACCCGGCTTCGAGTTCGGCGATGGTCTTCCCCGAAATGCCGCCCATCTCGTCGGCGCGGGCCTGAAGCGCACGCGCGAACTCGTCCCGGAACGAGTCGAAGCGAGCCTCCACGCTCTGGCCGGCGGACGTGATCGCACCCGCGATCCTGTCCGTGGCTTCGTTGAAGGCGAGCGTCATGGACGGCACCTTGTCGACCAGGCTCTCGAGCTTGGCCTGTCGATCGCTCAATTCCCGCTCGAACTTCGACGTCACGCTTTCGACGACGACCTGAAGCGTCTGCTGGGCTTCGCCCGCCGCCGCACGGATCCGTTCTTCGACGAGGGACCCGTTCGCGACGATCCTGTCCATGCCTTCGCCGACGGAATCGCCGATCAGCTCGACCACGCTCGTCAGTTCCGCCCGCCCTTCGGCGACCGCATTTTCGAGATCTTTCCGGCACTGGATGAAGTCGGCCTTGAGATCCTTGCTGATCTGCTGACTGGCGACCGCCGCCGCCTTGGCCTC
>CAYNUN010000068.1:0-5355 GCA_964400345.1 uncultured Methylobacteriaceae bacterium | reverse complement strand
CGGCCTTGAGATCCTTGCTGATCTGCTGACTGGCGACCGCCGCCGCCTTGGCCTCCGCGGCCGCCAGATTCATCTGTTCCAGCAGTTCTTTGATGCTGTTGGCTTGGGAACTGATGTATTTTTCGATGAAGAGAGCCTCTTTGTGCAGGCTCTGCGTCGAGTCGAAAAGTCTCTGGAAGCCGTCTTCTCCGAGACCTCGAATGGTCGTCGCGACTTCGCTGTTGATCCCGCTGATGGCGGACAGCTGCGCATCATGGCGGATCTCGATGATCGCGAGAAGCGAGAGCGCCAGCAGAATGGACGCGATCGGCATGAGGGACGCGAAACCGAAGCGCTCGACCAGCAAGCCGTCGCCGCCCATCAACAGGACCGCGATCACGAGCAGGAAGATCGCGGCCTTGTAGGCGCGGGAGCCGTAACGGCGGGGTCTACGGCTGAGGGCCTGAACCGAGCTGTCGTCATTGGCATGCGCCGCGCTCGGCCTGATGTCGGCCAGAAGACCGCCTGCTTCCCCGGCGATCGGCGTGTCTTCCGGAGACGCAATATCCCGCACGATTTTGGTACGCCGAGCCACTAGTCATCCCCCATTCGCGACGGTGCGTTCAGTTGGTCGCGTAGATTGTATCTGCACCAGCATTCAAGTCTGGATTGTTATCAGCCGAAGAAAACCAGTGCAACCGAACGCCGCCGCAGTTCCGTCCGGTCATTGCCGCTTTTGGGCGAGGGCTTGCGGGGCGGCGGCCGTCCCGCATCGAAGACTTCGGGCCTCGGGCCCGGAAGGCGATCAGGTCTTCAGAAGCCGGCCCAGCAATCCGGCTCTGGCAGGCGGGGCGACGACCGTGCTCGTCGTTGCGCCGGGTGCACCGCTGCGCCCTCTCGCGGAGGCCCGATCCGCGGCATTCAGCGCACCGGCGAAGACGTCCTGAATGCCGTCGGTGTCCGCCATCAACCGCGCCATCTGTTTTCGCCGCTCGGCGACCGCGTTCTTCACGACGGCTTCGACGTGCCGAAGCAGGCTCGCCCGCGCGGAGTCCGCTTGGCTCGTAAGGGTCCGGAAATTCCGGAGGCTGGGGGCGGCTTCGATCAGCCGATCCAGTTCGGATGTGTTCGGACCTTCTCTCTGCGGGCCCGTGTCCGACAAGCGCAGCTCGAGGTCCTTGTAGGCCTTCTCCTGTTGAAGCGACACGGCGCGCCCCAGAAAGCCCAGCATGATCGATCCCGTCAGACCGAAGAACGTCGTCGAAAAGGCGACCGACATCGACCCGAGGGATGAAAAGATGATGCTTTGCGTCGACTCGAACAGAACCGAGACGTCGCGTGCGGGCGACAGCGCATCGAGCAGGAACTGAATGTTGTTGACCGAACTCATGAGCCCCAGAAAGGTCCCGAACAGACCCAACATGACGAGGCTCGCGCAACAATAGGTTCCGAACGATCGGGACATGTTGATCCGCCGCCGCGTGGAGGCGAGCAGCAGCGACGTCAATTCTTCTCGGGCCGTGGAATAGGAGCTCCGGAAGGCGTCGTCGAGCACGGACGCGGTCGATGCGGCATAGAACGTGCCGTCTTCACCGGCGCGCAGGACCTCCTCTTCGGCGGAGGGATCTGCGGGCGCATCCGCCCATCTGCGGAATTCGCCGATGCAGCCGACCAAGAACACCGCGAGGATCAACGCGTTCAAGGCCAAGCTCGCCGCGAAGATGTCCTTCAGCAGGATCGTGCCTGTGATGAACAGCGCGCAGACGGCGATGAGGACGCCCAGCGCGCTCGTCGTGGAGGTCCAGAAGGGCCGGCGCGGGACGACGGGCGGGTCTTCCGCCTCGACGACCTCGGGCGCGATCGCGATCGCGATCGCGGGCGCGACCTCGGGAGCTTCCTCGGTGCGCTCCGCCGCGGGCGGGTCGGTGTTCCGGCGGCGCGTGAGACCCGCCAGCTTGTCGGTGAGATACCCGCTCACCGCGGCGGGCCGCGCGGCGTCTTCCCGATCGGGAGCCGATTTTGCAGGTTCGGACCTTACGGGAGCCGATGCGGCGCCCGCGCCGTCGAAGGAGAAGTTCCGTTCGATTTCCTCGAAATGCGGATGGCTCCGCATTTTCTCGATGCCGACCGTCGCGACGATCCCGTCGAGCGTGCCGCTCAATTGGATGGCGATCGATCGGGCCTGAGGGAGGTGGGGAGACCGCGTATCCAGAAAGACCGCGCCGGTTCCCGCTCCGATCTGAATCCTGCACTTCCAGGTCCGACTTCGATCGGAGTCGAGGCGAAACAGGACAAGCTTGCCGTCCAGAAACGGCGTCTTGTCGACCGCTTGGCGGCGGAACAGAAGAGCGGGGGTCATGAGCGACGCAGCCCTGCGGCGACCGGGCCCGTCCGTCCGGACGCGGCCATTGCCGTGCCGATGTCCGGCAGGAGCGCTGCGCGAGCGGAGGCGGTCATCGTCACCGTTCCGTCAGCTTGAATTCGATCCGTCGGTTGCGCCGGAGCGCGTCGGCCGATTCCCCGGTCTCGAGCGGATGGAACTCCCCGAACCCGCCCGCGAGAAGGCGCGTCGGCGAGACGCCGCGCTCGATCAGAACCTGCACGACCGCGATGGCTCGCGCCGACGACAGCTCCCAATTCGTCCTGAACTGAGCGCTCGGCAGCAGCGGGCGGCGATCCGTATGGCCGTCGACGCGCAGGACCCAAGGGAGATCGGACGGGATCTCCCGCTCGAGCTGAATGAGCGCGGGGACCAGCTTGTCGATTTCCCTGACGCCCGACGGCGTCAGGGCGGCTTTGCCGGGCTCGAACAGCAGCTCGGATTGAAAGACGAACCTGTCGCCCACGATGCGGATGTCGGGCCGGCTTCCGACGACGTCGCGCAGACGGCCGAAGAACTCGGATCTGTAGCGGTTCAGCTCGTTGACCTTCTCCGCGAGGGCAACGTTCAGACGCCGGTTGAGATCCTCGATCGTGGTCTGCGATTTCTTTTCCGAGCTTTCCGACGCATCCAGCACGTCCTGCAGCGACTTCATCTGCTTGCGGAGCTCCTCCACCTGCAGCGTCAGTGCCTCGACCTGACTGCGGGCGGCGGTCGTCTGGTTGCGTTGGGACTCGACCTGCGCCGTTTGTCCCGCAACCTGCGTCCGAAGCGTCAGAACCTCTCCCTCGAGCTGCAGTTTCTGCTTTTTCTCGGCGTCGAAAAGGCCCGTGATCTCCGCGAGCTGGGCGTTCAGCCGGCTCAGCATCTGGTCCTTGCTGGCGGCCTGTTCCGTCGACAGGAAATGCATCACGACGAAGATCGTGAGCAGAAAGACGATCGCCAACACGAGAGTGGTCAAGGCGTCGACGAAACCCGGCCAGTAGGCGCTCTCGTCGCCTTCGCGATCCGCCCGATTCAGGTTCATCTCACCCAACTCTCTCTGTCAGCGAGGCGGCCAGACGCTTCAAGGCCTCGTCGCGCTTGGCGTTGCCCGCCGCCCAGTCCTGAACGACGTTCTGCTCGTATTTGACCGCGCCCGCGATGGCCAAGAGGCTGTCGGCGACGCTCGCCAGAGCGGTCTCCGACGCGGAATTGGAGTTCATGTCTCTGACGATGCGGGAGAGACGGTCGAACAGATAATCGAAATCGATGCCCGCCGACTGAAGCGAGGACGGCGTGCTGTCCACTTGGCTGCCGAGCCACGATTCCAAGCGGTTGTAGAACCGATAATGTCCATATCCCGATTGGAGGTTCAGGAAGCCGACGATCATCGATCCCGCGATGCCGAACAAGGACGAGGAAAACGACATGCCCATGCCGGCCAGCGGTCCGGCCAGACCGGTCTTCACGTCGTTGATGAGCGCCGCCGGATCGCCGCTCGGCTTCATCAATCGGATGACGTCGCCGACCGAACTGACGGTCTGAAGAAGGCCCCAGAAGGTGCCGAGAAGCCCCATGAAGACCAGCAGGCTTCCCAGATAGCGGGCCGTGACGCGCGTCTCGTCCAGCCGCAGGCTGACGGCGTCGAGCAGCACCCTCAGCATGCCCGGGGACAGCCGACGCGCGCCCTGACCCGCGAAGAACACGGCGACCGGCTCGAGCAGGATCGGCTGACGCGCGACGGCCCGACCCTGGAGCCGCCCGTTCAACCACGCGATCTCCCTCAACAGAAGGAACAAAGAGCGAAAACAGAAGAGCACGGCGATGACCAGAACGCCCCCGATCATCACATTGATCACGAGGTTCGCCCGCAACGCGCCTAGAAGAAATTCATGATACAGGAATACGAAAGTCGATATCAGTGCGACGAAGATCGTCATCCTGACAAGAATGGCCCAAGGGAACGCGATCGGCATCTCCTTCCGCACGTGAAATGAAGATTCTGATTTAGCTTCCAAGGGATATCACCTTGATCCGATCAACACGCCGGGCCGACGGCATTTTTCGACCAAGCAAACGCAAGACGCTGTCATTCTCACAACGGAACTCGACAGGTCAACCTCATGCCGTCGGCTCTCTTCACGATCGCCGATCGGTCGAAATCCTATAGACCAATTTTGCTCCGAGAGCACCCGGTCATCGAGCGCAAGGGCGACGAAACCGGAGTTCCGCCTCGACAAATCCGAATCCTGATCGAACTTCCGACATCAGAGTTGAAGAGGCGATCGGACAAGTCACGGATACTACGCCGATAATGATCGATGACCGGGCGCGGACCCCCCTTGCGGAACCGGTCATCCGCTCCGCCCCGCCGCGCGTTTCGGGCTGATGTTCCGGCGGGCCGGCGGGGTTCATCGGCCCGCGGAGGCGGGCGGCGCATCGAAAGGTCGATCCGCCCGGCGCTTCTCCGCGACCAAAGTGCGACGAGCGTCGCCTTGCCGCGACCCCCCTCCTCGTGGAAAATGCGGCCGAACGCGGGCACGGGCCGTTGCAGCCCCCCGCCGTCGCCGCCGAAAGCGGCAGGGAAGAGACGCAAGGAGAGGGTGCCGCATGTCCGAGAAGGTTTATTCGGTTTCGGCCGACTGGGCGAAACGCGCGTGGGTCGACGACGCCAAATACAAGGACATGTACGCCGCCTCCGTGAAGGACCCGGCCGCGTTCTGGGCCGAGCACGGCAAGCGCATCGAGTGGATCAAGCCCTTCACCAAGGTCAAGAACGTCAGCTACGCGCCCGACGCCGTCTCGATCAAATGGTTCGAGGACGGGGTGACCAACGTCGCGCTCAACTGCGTCGACCGCCATCTCGCCACGCGCGCCGATCAGGTCGCGATCATCTGGGAAGGCGACGACCCGAACGAGTCGAAGTCGATCACCTATCGCGAACTGCATGCGGAAGTCTGCCGCTTCGCCAACGTGCTGAAGTCGCTCGGCGTCAAGAAGGGCGACCGCGTCAC
>CAYNUN010000067.1:1320-8291 GCA_964400345.1 uncultured Methylobacteriaceae bacterium | reverse complement strand
GCCCGCCTCCTCGGCGACGCGCCGCACCTGATCGGCGGCTTCCGTCTCGGCCAAGGCGGCGATGCGGCCGTGGGTGAACATCGCGATCGGCGCGGTGGCGAGCAGCAGCAGCATCGTGAAGGCCGCCACGAGGCCGATGCGGATCGAGAGCCGGAACGGTCCGGCCCGAAGGCTCCCGGACGCGGGGTCCGGCTCCATGCGCTCGATGGGCCGCATCGGGGTGCCGCGCTCCCGGTTCAGGCCGCGTCCGACGCGTCGAGCAGGGCGCGGATGCGTTGCCGAAGCTCCGCGGGCCGCGGCAGGACGAGGCCGCCGCGTTCGGACGAGGCGAGCGCCTCTTCCTTCATGCGGTTGAGTTCGCGGTTCACCTGTTCGCGGCGGCAGCCGATGCGGGCGGCGAGATCGTGCTGGAACGGCGGGGGCGAGATGATCATCTCCTCGCCTTTGCCCTTGCGCGGGGCCGCCATGCGCAGGAGTTCGGAGTAGAGACGATGCCGGACGTCGAGCACGCGGCTCTCGAACAGGCGCTCGTTGAGAATGCGCACGCGATCGGCGAGGCGGCTCATCAGGCGGAGAGACGTTTCGGGCGAGGCGGCGAGGATCTCGCGGAAGACCGACGCGGACACGATCAGCAATTCGGTGTTGTTGAGCGCGGTGACGTTGGCGGAGCGCAGCGAGCCGTCGATCGCCGCCAGTTCTCCGAAGAAATCGCCCGACGAACAGTCGCCCAAGATCACTTCCTTGCCGGAGGGCGACCTGACCAGGATCCGCACGGCGCCGGACAGGATGAAGAAGACGGCGGAGGACTCGTCGTTGAAGTCCAGAATCAGGCTGCCTTCCGACACTTTCTTGTGACCGCAACGGTCTTCGAACAGAGCGATCTGCTCCGCGGAAAGTCCCGAGAACAAGGGAATGCTGGACAGCGTGCTCAAGCAGGCCTCTTCAAGATCGAGTCTGATCCTCATTACCGACCCGAATAAACAAGTCAGGTCAAGCGGGAGCGTTTTCGGGGGCGCATGAAAGCGAAATAACTGCTTCCGAAAGCAAACAAGAGCCCGAAAGATGTCGTCCGGCGAACATCATTGATCGGATGAAAAATGCGGGCTTATGCTGTATCCGGCGTGGGCGGGTTCTGCATTGCGCGAGCACGGAAGGACGTGCCGGGCCGAACGCGCGCGCCGTGTGCGCCGGCGCACGGATCAGGGTCGAGGGGGGCGGCATGGTGCACCGAGCCTCGAGAGCCGACCTCCCGTCGGACATGGATCGAAGGAGACGACCCGATGAGCGACCTCAAACTCGGAATCGCCGGCCAAGGCAGCATCGCCGCGACGCGCGCGCAGATGGTAGACCAAGGCCCAGAAGCGGCTCGCGGGAGGGCGATCAAGGGCTATGACGAGGTCAAGACCTACATTTCCGGGCTGAGGCAGGATGTGACCCTGCGCGTGAAGTACGGCAGCGGGACCGGTGAAATGGCGCTCGGCAAGGAGAGCCGAACGGCCCGCTTCTTCAAGGGCGACCGCAGCGAACTGACCGCCGAGACGCTCGCCAAGACGGTCGAGAAGCGGTTCGGCGCGGTCGCAGGGGAGAAATTCAAGGCCGTTCTCCAGGACGCTGACGGCAATCTCGATCTGCATCGGGACAAGGTTCTTTCGGCCTTTCGCGAGGTCGAGACGATGATGGGGCTCGGCAACCGGGTCGGCGCCTTCGAACGCCGCGATTTTCCCGTCAAGACGGGTGAAGCGGCGGTGAAGACCTTCGTCGACCACTACCCAAGTCGCTATCAGGAGGGGCAGGGGATCCCGAAAGACGGAATGCTCCTCAGCGGTAAGTTCTACGGCGATATCGTCCTGCGTGGGGATGCGGTCTACGAGAACGGCGTTCTCAATGTGGGCCGCGGCCTGCAGGGGCGCACGGAGGAGCAGAATTTCGAGGCCTTGAAAAGCTATTTTTCGAATGAGCTCGGCATCGATCCGAACGACAAGGTCAAGATGCAGAACGCCATGAACAACGTTCTGAATTTCTTCGAGCAGAACTGCTACATCACGGCCGCAGGCGAGGCATCGGACAGGCTGAGCTTCAATTCCGGCAGCCATGAGATCGAGTTCGAGGGAACGATCTCCTTCGACGGGACGGATCTCCAGATGAAGCGGAGCGTCAGGACCGAACTCAAGGAGATGGTCATCCTCCCCCGCGGCGGCGGCGGAGCCTATGATCGTCTGACGGGTTGGCGTTATCAGGCGGAAGACAGCTTCCGGATTCCGCTCGAGGCGACCTTCGTTCCCAATGCCGAATTCAAGCCCGAAGCCATGGTCGACGCGTCCCGCATGGAATTCGTCGAGCGCGGGCAGAGGACGGTCACGATCGAAGAATGATCGTTCTCTCCAAGTCCGAGGTCTCCGGCGGATCCTGCCGGGGACCTTTTTTCTTTGAGGAGTCCCCCCGCTATGACGAACGCCTTCCGTTCTCTTCTGTTCTCGATCTCCGGCCGTTTCGGCCTGGAGCCGCGCGAGGATACCTCCGAATACGCGTTCGAATGGGAGGGCAGGACGGTGCGGATCCTGCCCAATCCCAAGGATGAAGGCCTCATCCTCGTCGAGACGGAACTCGGCGGCCCGACCCTGCGCAAGCTTTTCGAAGATCAGGCGGTGCCGGTCGCGCTCCATCGGCTGAACGGCGAAGCCGTCGCGATCCGGGACTGGCGGTTCGCTCTCGACGAGACGGAGGCCCCCATCCTCCGGGCCAATTTCCGCGCAGTCGATTTCGAGGGCGTCGGAGCCTTCGACTCGATCGTTGCGGATGCCGCGCGATTCGCCGACATCGTCATCTCCATGGCCGAAATCGCCGCGGGCGCGGCCAAGCCGGTTTCCCCCGTCGCTTCGGAAGACGTCACGTTTCTTCGCGGTTGAAATCCGCGTGGCGGCCCGCCGCCGATCTCGCGCCCGGCAAGGTCGAAACTCTCGGCCCGACCGAAACGGGACGCCGCGGCGTCCCCATGCTCAGCCCTTGAGCACGACGGGACGATCGTCGTCCCTCTCGATCTCGAAGGCCTTGTCCTGTCGGGCGACCAGTTCCGCCAAGCTGCGGCGCAGGCCCGTCGCGGCATCGAGGAGATTCGCCGCGATCCGACCGAGGGCCTCGGGGTCGATCAGCGACGAGGAGATCCGATAGGTCAGAACGATCTTCTCACGCTCAGCATCGTAGCCGACGGCGCCGCCGCGGGTCTGCAGCGCATAGGCGTTCATGGACATGCAGAGCGCGAACAGTTCGGATCTGCCCGAATGCCGGCCGGCAGGCATGACGTCGACGGCGACGAACACGTCGTCGCTGTCCGGAATCCCGAAGACCGCAAGCTCTGCGCCGCCGCCGATGGGAAGGGTGCAGGCATTCGTCGCCGCGTCATGGAACGACTCGGGAATCTCTCCCGCCTGCATCCAATCTCGGATCAATCGCTCGGAATCGGTCATGCGCTCGGGTCCATAGGCGGCGGGAAGGGGCCTGGCGATCAAACTTCGGAGAGTCTGCTTTGCAGGTCCGCCGATGAAGCCGACAACCGCCGCGTGCGCCGCTCCTCGTCGAGGATCGGCCACATGCGGGCGCTTTCATCGTCGGCGTGCCTTCTCGCGAGCCGGTCGAAGAAGTCGAACAGCGGTTCCTCGTCCACGATCCGCCGTTCTATCAGTTGCGCGATCGACGATCCGCGGGACGAAACCGCGGGACCGGCGAGCGAGACGCGGCTCTCGGCGTCGGCCGTCGGCGGGGTCCGCGGTTCCTTCCGCCAGCCCTTGAACACGTGCAGCATCATCTTGCCCATGTTCTTGAGGGAATTGCCCACGAGCCCCCAACTCATCGACCGGGTCGACGACAGGCGATCCTTGTAGAGACCCTCCTGCAGGTTCTTCACGGCCGATGCCGGGTCGGCTTCGGCGTGCAGCATGATCGCCGTCATGCGGTTCTTCGAAATGCCGAGGCCCGCGAGATAGTCGCGGATCGCCGCCTTCTCCTCGGCGGTTCCCGCGGCGAGAAGATGCAGCACCGTCCGTTCGGCAAGCCCGATGTTCTCGACGGCGGCGTAATCGACCTCGACGTCGCCCGCCGAGAGCCGGGCCGCGTCTTCGGCCCCGACCTTGCCGCGCAGCGTATCGAGCATCGCCTTGTGGCGCGCGTCGCGGACGGACAAGGCGATGTCGACCGCGGCGGCGGCGACGCCGAGCGCGGGCTGGGTGATCGCGAGGCCGAGACCCGCCGTGCCCACGGCCGTGGCGATGCCGGCGCCGAAGGCCGCTCCGGCGACCGCGGCGGCGGCGAGATCCTTGCCGCCCTTGATGAGGCGTTCGCGTTCGACATGGCGACTCAGGCCCTGCAACAGGCTCTTGAGCTTCTCGGCGTCGGCCGCTGGGACCGATTCGAGCGTCTTGTCGAGATCTTTGACCGCGCCGCGCAGATTGTTGAGCGCGGTGATGCCGCCCTGGACCTTGACCGCGCCGTCGACGAATTTGGCGCCTTCGATCGCCGTGCCGAGGAAGGGCACCCATTTCGCGCCCGCCGCGGTCGCGATGCCCGCCGTTCCCTCGGCCGTCGTGATGAGGCTCTTCTTGAGCAGGATCGTCCTTTCCTTCGAAAGGCCTTCGCCCTTCACATGGGCGTCGAGAAAGCCCGGGACTTTCGCCAATTCGAGGAGAGCCGCCGTCGGATCCTGAGGCAGATCCTCCGGGATCTCCGGCCACTCGCCGAATTCGAACGCGACCTTGCCCGTTTCGGGGTCGTAGGCGTTCATGAGCGTGGTGAAGAGCTTGAACGAGGCGCGGTCGTCCTTCGCGATCCGCCGCGTATCGGCCAGTTCCACGCCGAGTTGGACGAGCGCCAGCGCCTTCATGCCTCCGCCGACGCCGCCCATGACGCGGCCCGCGGTGACGACGCCCGCGGCCTTGTCGGCCCCGGCGGCCTTGGCCGCGGTCTTCATGGTCTGCGACGCGGCCTTGTTGACGACGGCGAGGCCGACGGGCACGGATTTCAAGGACTTCATCGGCTTGCCGGCCGCGAGAGAGAAGCCGTCCGACTTGACGATCTTCTTCAGCTTCGACGGCGCGGGTGCGCTCAGGGAGGCCGACTGCGGTCCTTCGGGCTGGACGCCGAGACGGGCGGAGCGCCGCTTTCCGGAAGCCGGAGCATCACCCTCGGCGAGGGTCGCGGAAACGCTGCCGGGACGGACGGTCTTGTCGATCGGGGGCATCAGATCTCTCCCTTGGACGCGGCGACGGCCAGATGCTCGAGAAGCGCGATCGTCTCTTCCCGCGTGGCGGCGCCGTCGAGACGGGCGACCAGGGGGGCGAGGACATGGGCGCAGATGCGCCGCGCGATCAGCACGAATTCGAGCGCCAAGGCCTCGAGGTCCGCCTCGCGGCATGCGCCGTGGACGGCGAGGCCCAACTCGTCCCGGAACAGGAAGAGACGAGCGGGCAGGGCGGCGTGGTCGACGCGCGACAGAAGCTCTTCGGCCTCCGCCCGGTGCACGCCGACATCGGCGGTGACGGAACAGGTGAATGCGGCCTCGAGCGCTTCCGCGCCGGCGGGACGGATCATCAGCGCGCCCGACAGGCCGTCGGCGAGATCGACCTGCAGAATGCAGGCCCAGTCCCCGAAGACCGGGACGGCTTCGACCCGAAGGTCGCATGCGCGGAGCGCGCGGATCAGGGCGTCGACGTCAAGCATCGCCGACCTCCTTCGAAACGATGGGCCACAGGGTGAAGACGGCGGCTTCGGCTTCTTCTTCGGACAGATCGTCCTCGATGATCCGATGAAGACCCGCGCGGCAGGCGGAGACGTTCGCGGCGAGCGCGGTGATCACGGCGGGCCATACGGCCTCGGCGCCGGAATAAAGGATCGCCGCATAGGTCAGCCGCGCCTCCTCGTCGTCGACGACCAGGCCGAAAGGCTGTTGCAGCAGGCCGAAAAGGCGGGCGAAATGCCGAGCGGCGGCGCGCCGCTTCGGCGGCACGACGAGGCCGAGATCGACCGCGATCAGGAGGTGGGCCGAATCGGCGCCGTCCTGCCCCCGCCCCCAAAGCGCCGATGCTTCGAGGCCGTCGCCCTCCGCCGGAACCACGAAGGTCGTCAAAAGGCGGCCGCCCGATGCGAGCGTTTCGGAGGCGACGGCGCGCGACGCGAGCTCGGCGCCGAAGGCTTCCGCGAGATGGCCGATGATGGGCGGGACGTCGTTCAAGGCGCTTCTCCGAGGTCTTTCGTTCGATCGGTCGGGCGGGGGATCCGCTTCATCCGTCGATCGGCATTCGAGCGGGTTCCGGCGGTTCCCGATGTGCGACGCCGCACGTCGCGCACGGACCTGCGATGACGACGGCGCTCATCCTGTGCATCCGATGAAGGACGACGCAAGCATGACATCGCCGACGACTTCGTTTCAACAGGCGGCGACAAGCATCCCGCCGTAAAGAATGAAGAGAACGGTCGACGCCGCCGTGTAGAGGATGAAACGAGCCACCGCCGCGCCGCGCATCACGCCGTCCGGGACTTGCGGGATCGCGCGTCGGCGATCGACGATCGCGGTCAACGTCATCAGCAGGACGAGGGCGAAAGCGGAAAAGGTGATCATCAGCACGGGCGTACTCTGCTCCATGAGGCAGGTTCGCCCGGTCACGACGTCGAAGAGGCGGGAGAGCAAAGAAGCGTCGTCGGTCATCGGGAGCTTTGATCCGTGTCGTGCGGCGGCGACGCCGTCTGGTCAGTGCGGGGTGGAATCGGTCATCATGTCTCGTCTTGCGGCATCATGCGGCCGACGGTCCTTCGACGCCATGCGGACGAACCGAGAGGTCCTGCGTTGTTCCTGCGTGCATTCGTTCTCCCGATGCTCTCCCTCGCCGTCATGGCGGGGCTACCGGGTTCGGCCCAGGCGGGGCGATCGCTCTTCGAGATCGAGCGCGACCAGCGGTTCATCGACGCTGCGCTCAACAAGCTGA
>CAYNUN010000067.1:0-1310 GCA_964400345.1 uncultured Methylobacteriaceae bacterium | reverse complement strand
CGAGATCGAGCGCGACCGGATGGAACTGCTCAGGACCGACAGGGGAACCGCCGAGCGCCTGCAGCGTCCGGAGCGCCGCAAGCGTTTCGTGACGCTGACCGAAAAGGGCGGCGTCGTGCGGCCGATCCTGGCGGGGCGCGCGATCGGCTGCGACAGCATCGAATCCTTCGGGCGCTATCTCGACTTCTATTTCGACGGCATCGGCGAGCTTCCCTCCGGCGAGGAATGCCGGGCGATCGACGTCGGCGCGACGGTCAAGATCAAGGAATGCGACGAACGGTTTCTGGTGTGCCGCTTCTCGGAAGGCTTCTTCTCGTCCGATTTCTGGACCTACATCGTCGCCGTCGATCCGCGTTGATCGGCTTCGCGGCTCCAAGCGATCGATCACCACGCGAAGCTCACGCGCAGCGCCGTGATCATGCCGTGGACGGCGATCGCGGTGAGGACGAGGCCGAAAATCCGCGTGGTCGCCTCGATCCCTGTCTTGCCCATGATCCGCAGCAACGCTGCCGACGCCAAGAATGACAGCAGATTGATCCCGAGCACGACCGCGGTGATGCCGAGCGTGCGGACCTGCTCCCCGATGCTGCGGGTGGCGTTGTCGGTCAGCATCACGACGGTCAGGATCGCGCCGGACCCCGCGATGATGGGGGTCGCCAAAGGGTAGACGGCGCGTCGCGAAAGCGGCGTGTCGGGCGGAAAGGCCTCGATCTCCTTCACCAGCTCGCCCGTGACCATCCGGATGCCGAGCAGGAAGAGGATGATGGATCCGGCGAGCTGGAAGGACGCCATCGGGATGCCGAGGGCCTCGAGCAGGAGTTGGCCGACCGCGACGGCGCCCGCGAGGATCGCGAAGGACACGGCGACGGCATAAAGGGCGACGCGGCGCGACTGTGCGGCCGTGAGGCCGGCCGTCACCGCCAGAAAGATCGGGACCGTGGCGAACGGGTCGAGAATGATCAGGAGGGTGACCAGTTCGTGGAAGACGTCGGATGGAAAGGATGAGGCGTTCATGAGGATCCTGATCGGCGCATACGTTTGATTGTCTCTTAAAAAGAAGACGTTTCTCGAACGACGGAAGTCGCATCGTGAACGGACATTGAAATAATTGAAATGGACGAGTGGACGGAATTGGTTCGTATCAACTGCATAAGTCGATCGGATCAAGACGAGCTGCGCTTGATGGCTCGGGAAGTGTCTGCGATCTTCGCATCACATGGAAATCTTGAGAATCGTCGGTGTGCGCGGGCGCACGGCGATGCAGGGTTCCGGTGTGGCATGCAAGACGTCGAGAGCGAACGGATGCTCGT
>CAYNUN010000066.1:0-8348 GCA_964400345.1 uncultured Methylobacteriaceae bacterium | reverse complement strand
GCCGCCGGTCTCGTCATCACGTCTGCCGAACTGCATCGCAGAGCGGGCCGTCCTTCCTCGGTGTCATCCCGGCCGCAGCGAAGCGGAGAGCCGGGATCCAGACTTTCGACGCCGCTCGAAAAGACACCGCTTTCCTGGGTCCCGGGTCGGCTTCGCCGCCCGGGATGACACGAGAGCGACACCGTCACAGCCACAGCACCTTACGGCGCAGATCGAGATCGTCCCTCAATGCCTTGGAGGGGCCCGTATGCATCACCTGGCCGCGTTCGAGCGCGACCGTGCTGTCGGACAGCGCCAGAGCGAGATCGAGATTGTGATCGACGATCACGATCGCGACCTCCTTGCGGAGCTTGTCGAAGCTCTCGAAGAGTTGTTCGACGATCGCGGGCGCGAGACCTTCGTAGGGTTCGTCGAGGAGCAGGACGCGCACGTCGCCGGACAGCGCGCGGGCTACGGCCACCATCTGCTGTTCGCCGCCCGAGAGATAGTCGGCCGGGCTTTCGAGCCGCTCGCGGATGCGCGGGAAATATTCGTAGATCCGCTCCATCTCCCAATGGATGCCGTTGCCCGTCCGCCGCTTCAGGCTGCCGAGTTCGAGGTTCTGGGCGACGGTCATGCCCGCGAAGAGGCCGCGGCCCTGCGGCACGAAGCCGATGCCGAGCCGGGCGATCTCCGCCGAGGACTTGCCGACCAGTTCCAACTCTCCGAGCTTCATGGAGCCGGAGGCTGCGGGCGCGATGCCCGTGATGGTCTTGAGCAGGGTGGATTTGCCCGCCCCGTTGCGTCCGAGCAGCGCCACGATCTCGTTCTCGTGAACGGTCATGCTCACGCCGTTGATGATGTGGCTCTTGCCGTAGAAGGTGTTGATCCCCTCCAGGGTCAGCAGCGGTTCGACGCGCGCGGCGGTCTCGCGCGGCTTGGCGGCGACGGTGGCGGCCCCCGAGCCGATATAGACCTCCTGCACCTTCGAACTCGTCCGCGCTTCCTCCACGGTGCCGTCGAGGAGAACGCGCCCCTCGTTCATCACGGTGACGTGATCGGCCAATTGGAAGACGCGGTCGATGTCGTGCTCGACGAGGAGCACGGGAACATCGGACGAGATGCGCTTGATGATGTTGCCGATGCGCACGCGTTCCGCCGCCGCGAGGCCGGCGAGCGGCTCGTCGAGCAGCAGCACGCGCGGTGCGGAGGCGAGGGCGAGGCCCATGTCGAGCAGGCGCTGGCCGCCATAGGACAGCGAGCCCGCCTCCGCATGCTCGATGCCCGCGACGCCGAGATAGCGCACCACTTCACGCGTTTCCGTATTCACGGATTCGATCGAGTGCGCGCCGCGCCACATCGCGAAACGTTCGGCATGGCGGGCCTGAACCGCGAGGCGGATGTTCTCCTCGACGGTGAGCGCCGGGAAGAGATTGGTGATCTGGAAGGAACGGCCGATGCCGCTTTCCGCGATCTTTTCGGGCGTCATGCCGCCGATGGCCTTGCCCATCAGCACCACGCGTCCGGTATCGGGCGCGAACATGCCCGAAAGCAGGTTGAACGCCGTCGTCTTGCCGGCGCCGTTGGGGCCGATCAGGGCATGAAGCGTGCGGTCGCGCATCGTGATGTCGACGCCTTGGACGGCCTTGATGCCGCCGAAATGCTTCACGATCCCGTGCGCTTCGAGAATGGGCCCTTCAAGCGTGGTCTTCGGCTTCAGGAAGTCGGGAAGGGGCAGTTCCTCGATCTTCCGCCCGGCCATGGCCGCATCTTCGATCACCTTCTTGCGGAAGGGAGCGAGGAGACGACCCGCCACGCCGACGAGGCCTTCCGGCGAGAAGACGATGAAGGCGACGAAGAGAAGCCCGAACCAGAACAGCCAGTTCTCGGTGTAGATCGAGAGGAATTCGCGGAACAGCACGTAGAACAGCGCGCCGAGCGCGGGGCCGAGAAAGCTGCGCATGCCGCCGATGACGACCATGGCGAGCAGCTCGCCCGAGAAGGCCACCGAGATCGGCTCGGCGGAGGTCATGCGGTTCTTGTAGAGCAGCAGAATGCCCGCAAGGCCCGTGATCGTCGCCGACAGGGCGAAGGCGACGAGCTTGTAGCGATCGGTCGGGTAGCCGAGGAAGCGGGCGCGTTGCTCGTTCTCGCGGATCGCGACGAGCACCGTGCCGACGGGCGAATTATGGAACCGGTGCAGGCCGTAGACCACCGCGATCCCGAGCGCGGCGACGAACCAGTAGAAATTCGTCGACCGCTCCAGGTTCACCCCGAAATATTCGGGACGCGTGATGCCGCCGAGGCCGTTCTCGCCGCCCGTGACGTCCGTCCAGCGGAAGGCGATCACGAAGAGCATCGCCGAGAGCGCGAGCGTCAGCAGCGAGAAATAGACGCCGCGACGGCGCAGAATCAGAGCGCCGAAGGCCGTCGAGATCACCGCGACGATCGCCAGGGCGATCAGCGCGGGCCCGAAGAACGAGCCCGGCATGAACTCGCGCTGCATGATGCCCGCCGCATAGGCGGCGAGCCCGAACCACGCGCCGTGGCCGAAGGAGACGAGGCCCGTCCAGCCGACGAGGATGTTCAGCGCCATGCAGGCCATGGCGAAGATGACGACCTCGGTGGCCGAGGTCATGGTGAGGCCCATCGCGAGCAGCACGGGAGGCAGAACGAGCACGCCCGTGACGGCGATGAGAAGCGAGGCGGGGAAGCGGTTCGAGAACATGGCGTGCGCTCACTCGAAGCGGGTGATGCGCTCGCCGAACAGGCCGCGCGGCCGGAACAGGAGCACGAGGAGCATCAGGAGATAGATGGCGGCGGTCGACGCGGCCGAATAGCCGATGCCGATCATCACGCCCTTGACCAGGCCGACGAGAAGCGCGGCCACGACCACGCCCCAGAAGGACCCGAGACCCCCGATGACGACGACGACGAAGGCCGGGGTGATGATCTCGTTCCCCATCGCCGGATGGACGGAATAGATCGGCGCGAGCAGTACGCCCGCGAGGCCCGCAAGGCCGATGCCGAGGCCGGCCACGCCCGCCATATAGGGCTGCAGCGAGATGCCGAGCGCGCCCACCATGTCGGGGTTCTGCACGCCCGCCCGCACCACGCGGCCGAAAGAGGTCTTGTTCAGCAGGAACCACAGCGCGATCACGCAGGCGGCGGCGATGCCGAGGAGCACGGTGCGGTAGAAGGAGTAGACGAAATCGCCGATGAACACCTGCCCCTTGAGCCATTGCGGGATGGTGTAGGACAGCGGCGGTGCGCCGAAGATCATGCGCAGACCCTGTTCGGCGACGAGCGAGAGGCCGAAGGTCAGCAGCAGGGAGAGGATCGGGTCCGCTCGATAAAATCGTTTGAACAGAAAACGCTCGAACAGCATGCCCAGCAGGGCGACCGCGACGGGCGAGATGATGAGGGCGCCGCCGAAGCCGACATAGGGCGAGATCACGAGCGTGATATAGGCGCCGATCGCATAGAATGCGCCGTGCGCGAGGTTGACGATGCCGCCGAGCGAGAAGATCAGCGACAGCCCCAGCGCGATCAGCAGGTAATAGACGCCGTCGAGCAGGCCGTTGAGAACCTGCTGCAGAAGAAGAATGGTCGACACGGAGAACCCCGATGCGGGCCGCCCCAAAGGCGGCGGAGACGGGCGAAGGGGCGCTCCCCGGACAAGCCGGAGAGCGCCGTCACGGTGATCAGGCCGAGAAGGTGCAGACGGCCTCTTCCGGCGTCGAAGCGATGGCTTCGAGCGGCTCGTTCGGGCCGGGGACCGGGCCGGACGAGGAGAAGATATCCCACTGATTCTTGATCTGAGCGGCCGGCAGAGCGGTGACCGCGTACATCTCGTGCATCAGCTGGTGGTCCGACTTGCGGAAATAGCCTTCGCGGGTCTTCAGCACGTCGAACTTCGCGCCGCTTTCGAGGAATTCGAGGATCTTGGTCGAATCCGTCGACTTCGTCTCGGCCATGGCGCGGGCCACGATCTTCATCGCGACGTAATCGCCCCAAGCCTGGTTCTCCGGCGGCTTGTTGTACTTCTTCGTGAAGTCGGCGACGAACTTCTTGGAGCCGGGCGTGTCGAGCAGGTGATGCCACACGACGGGCCAGGTGCCGACGAAGTTGCCGCGACCCGCCGCCCAAGCGAGCGCCGTGTCGAAGCCGAAGCCGCCGACCGGGAAGGTCAGGCCGAATTCCGAATACTGCTTCAGGAAGTTCGTGGTCTGCGCGCCGGCGAGGTTGATGATGACCAGGTCGGGACGCGCATTGCGGATCTTCAGCAGGTAGGACGAGAAGTCCGTCGCGTCCGTCGGGATCAGCTCGTCGCCCGCGAACTGGCCGCCGTTGCCTTCCATGAAGCGCTTGGCGACCTTGAGCAGGTCATGGCCGAAGGCGTAGTCGGCGGTCAGCGAGTACCACTTCTTGCCCTTGACCATGCCGGCCTGAAGGAAGGAGCGGCCGACCGACTTCACATACATCGAGTTCTGCGACTCGACGTGGAACATGTAGCGCTTGCAGTCCGTCGAACGCAGGGCGTCGGAATTGCCGCCCGTGTTGAAGAACAGCGTCTTCGTGCGCTGGGCGACCTGCGCGATGGTCAGGCAGGAGGCCGAGGAGATTTCGCCGACGATGCAGGCGACCTTGTCGCGCTCGACCATGCGGTCGGCCTTGGTCGAAGCCGTCTGCGGGTTGACCGAGTCTTCCTTGAGAAGCTCGATCCGGCGGCCCATCACGCCGCCCGCCGCGTTGATCTCTTCCACCGCGAGGTCGGCGGCCATGACGGCATATTCGCCCAGCGGGCCGAGGAAGCCCGTGCGCGGCGTCAGATGGCCGATGCGGATCGCGTCGGCCTGCGCGTGAACGATCGCGGGCATGCCGATTCCGGCGACGAGCGCCGCACCGCCGACGCCCTTGAGAAGGCCGCGGCGGGAAATGTCGATATCGCGAGACATGATGTCCCTCCCTTGTTGCGAACGACCCCCGATGCGGGAGCCGACGTTTCCTCGGCGGGCCTGCCGTCCTTTCTGCGGAACGTTCGTCGGCCTTGCCGTGATCTGTGATCACAGTTAGCCTGACCAAGAATTGTGAGCTTGTCGAGTCCCCCTCCACATCAACGGACCGGAGCCGTGACCGTTCCCGTCGCTCTTACGGAAAGCGTGCCGCTCGGCCGCAGGACCCTCGCGGACCTGGCCTATGAGCGCTTGGCCGATCTCCTGATTTCGGGGCGCCTGACGCCCGGGGACAAGGTTTCGCTGCGCTCCACGGCCGATGCGCTTGGCGTCTCCATGATGCCGATCCGCGAGGCGGTGACACGCCTCGTCGCCGATCAGGCGCTCGAAGTGACGCCGAACCGGGCGATCCGCGTTCCCGTCCTGACGGCGGCCCGGTTCCGGGATCTCACCCGCGTCCGCGTCGAAGTGGAGGGCTATGCCGCGGCCGAAGCGGCGCGACATCGGTCGCCGGACGATCTGGCGGCGATCGCGCGGTGCGAAGCCGCCTTTGCGGCGGAAGGTCGCAGCGACCGTCCGGACCTCTCGCGCGCGGTGGAGCTCAACAAGGACTTCCATTTCGCTGTCTATGCGGCTGCAAAATCACCCGCTTTGATCGACATCATCCGCGCGCTCTGGCTGAAGGTGGGGCCCGTGATCAATCTCGATCTGCGCGCCAATCCGGAACGCGTCCAGTCCGGCGGGGCGGCGGGCTATCACGCCGCCGCGCTGCAGGCGATCCGCGACGGCGATTCGGTCGCGGCGCGGACCGCCATCGCCGCCGACATCGCGGGCGCGGCCGACTTCATCCTGTCCCGCGGCGGCTTGCCCGACGGCGACTGACATTCGGAGGCTTCATGGATCTCGACATCAACGGGCTGCGCGTTCTCGTGACGGCCGGGGCGAACGGCATCGGCCTTGAAATCGCGCGCGCCTTCCTGCGCGAGGGGGCGAAGGTGCATGTCTGCGACGTGGACGACGCCGCGCTCGCCGCGCTGAAGACGTCCGATCCGGGACTCGTCGCGACGCGCTGCGACGTGTCGGACCGGGAGCAGGTGAAGCGCCTGTTCGACGACGCGATTTCCGGCCTCGGCGGGCTCGACGTGCTCGTGAACAATGCGGGCATCGCGGGCCCGACGGGCCGCGTCGAAGAGATCAATCCCGAGGATTGGGACCGCTGCGTCGAGGTCTGCCTCACGAGCCAGTTCAACTGCGCGCGCCTCGCGATCCCGCATCTGCGCAGGAGCGCCAACGCGTCGATCGTCAATCTCTCCTCCGCCGCGGGCAAGCACGGCTTCGCCATGCGCGCGCCCTATGCGGCGGCGAAATGGGGCGTGATCGGCTTCACCAAGTCGCTCGCGATCGAACTCGGGGACGACGGCATCCGCGTGAACGCGATCCTGCCCGGGCTCGTGGCGGGCGACCGACAGCGGCGCGTGCTCGAGGCCAAGGCGCAGCAGCGCGGCATCTCCTTCAAGGAGATGGAGACGATCGCGTTCTCCTTCACCTCCATCAAGGAATACGTGACCCCGCAGCAGCTCGCCGATCAGATCGTCTTCATGGCGAGCCCGCGCGGGCGCACGATTTCCGGACAGGCCATCTCCATCGACGGCGACACGAGGATGCTCGGTTGACGGAGGCCGCGGCGTCCGCCGCGCGCTCCGGGGCGGGAACCGCCGTCCTGATGATGGCGGGCGCCACGCTCTGCTTCACGAGCCTCGACGCCGTGCTGAAGATCCTCGCGACCCGGCACGGTCTCGGCATGGTGCTGTTCGGGCGCAATCTGGCGCAGGTGCTGTTCATGCTCGCGCTCGTCCCGATGCTCGGGACGGGCATGTTCCGGACGCATCATCCGATCGGCCATTGCATCCGCGGTGCTCTGCTGATCGGAACCACGGGCTTCATCACGCTCGCGCTTCTCGCGCTGCCGATGGTGCAGACCTATGCGATCACCTTCTCGACGCCGCTGATCGCGAGCCTGATCGCGCTCGTCTTTCTCGGCGAGAAGCCGCGGGCGATCCAATGGGGCCTGATCGTCTTCGGATTTCTCGGGGTTCTCGTGGCGCTGCGCCCCGGGACGCCGGATTTCTCTTGGGCGCTGATCTACCCGTTCCTGATGGCGCTCTGCAACGCGACCTTCTACGTCCTCACCCGTTTCGTCGGCCGCAAGGACGCGCCGCTCACCTCGGTCTTCTGGTCCGCGGCGGCGGCGACCGCCATCACCGGGGCGGCGCTGCCCTTCGTCTACGAGCCCCTGCCGCTCGAAAGTCTGGGCCTGTTGGCGGTCGCGGGCGTTCTCGGCACGTCGGCGCATCTCCTGGCGACGGGCGCCTTCCGCCGCGCGCCGACCGCGGTCGTCGCCCCGATGCTCTACACGCAGATCGTCTGGGCGACGTTTCTCGGCTTCATGGTGTTCGGCGAGGTTCCGGCCGCGGCCGCGATGATCGGGGCCGTGATCGTGGCGCTCAGCGGCATCGCCCTCGCTCGGGTGAAGCCCGCCTGAATGCAGTCGGCCCGACCTTCTGGGGGGGGGGGCGACGGAAACGGCGCGGCCCTCCTCACGATCGTCAACGGCAACCGCGGAAAACCGCATTGAAGATCATTGCCGCTAGCCGAACGAACAGATGTCGCCTGAATTAAGTGAAGAAGCTCATTATGGTTCGTGAAATCGAACGACGTGATTGCGAGGAAGGCGAAGAGTGCGGAATTCCGAACAGTAAAATACGATCTATTGTGCGCTGCAAAAATAAACATGTTCGTTCGAATTGCAATTCAAGGATCGGAAGGCCCCGGATATAAATGCGATTGATTGCAGGCGAGGCATTGGGTTGAAATATTACTACCCATGATTTGTTGAGCGCCGTCCGACTTTAGGCGAACGTACCCACAACGGTCGGATTGTGACCGAACAAAAAATGGGGGGAACGCGCGATGGCGAAACGAAAAACGCATACGAACTGAACGCGCTCGAGGGCGCCGCCTTCCGATAGAGCCGCCGGCGATCGAACGCCGCCCCGATGCTTGACGCAACGGGTGGGGTCGTTTGCGCGACGGTCGTCGGGGCGGCGGCTCGTCCGTGTCGCAATTCATCCTTTTTGGCCAGCTCAGGGTCCGTTCGACGGATCTCGAGCCCTGTCTTTTCAATTCAGCATTCACATCTCAAAAGGACATCGTCATGAGCCGCTGGCGTTACAACATCGATTTCATCAACAAGACGATGGACCGCATCGACTTCACGCTCAAATTCGCTTGGAAGAACAGGAGCGTCAGCAGCGAGCCTATGGCGTGGGCCTACAAAAGGCTCGACGGCATTCGACACAGCATCGACAAGTGGCGCGATCTGGACGATGTCGTGAATAAGAATGCGGTCGATAT
>CAYNUN010000065.1:0-8454 GCA_964400345.1 uncultured Methylobacteriaceae bacterium | reverse complement strand
GACACGCTTTACGGCGGCACGGGACGCGACACGCTCAGGGGCGACGAGGCCGCCGACCTGCTTCTGGGAGGCGACGGGAACGACAGGCTCTTCGGCGGCTTGGGGGCTGATACGCTTTACGGCGGGTCGGGCGACGACCTGCTCCATGGCGAAAGCGATTCGAACGAACTCCACGGCGACGACGGCGACGACACGCTCCATGGCGGTGCGGCGAATGATCTGATCGTCGGCGGCGACGGCGACGATCTCGCCTATGGCGGATCGGGGAGCGACACCTTCGTCGGCGGCCTCGGCCTCGACACGATCTACGGCGGCGGCAACGACGGCGAAGGATGGTTCACCGACGTCGTCGACTATTCGGCGAGCGACGCGGCGGTCACGGTCGACCTCACGGCGGGCACGGGAGCGGGCGGCCATGCGGAAGGGGACGGACTCTTCGAACTGGAAGCCGCCGTCGGCTCCGCCTTCGACGACGTATTGACCGGCAATTCCGCGGCCAATCATCTCTGGGGCGGGGCAGGCGCGGACTCGCTCGTCGGCGCGGGTGGAGGCGACGACCTCTTCGGCGGCGCGGGCGCTGACCGGCTCGACGGCGGGGCCGGCAACGACTCCCTCGACGGCGGCGACGGCGACGACGTTCTCTTCGGCGGCGCGGGCGTCGACACGATCGCGGGCGGAGAGGGTTTCGACACCGCGGATTATTCCGGAGCGTCGGCAGGCGTCTTCGTCGATCTCGCCCTCGGACAAGGCTCTTTCAGCGACGCGAACGGCGACGAACTGTCGGGCATCGAGGCGGTCATCGGCGTCGATTTCGGCGATACGCTCATCGGCGGGGGCGGCGCGGAACGTTTCGAGGGCGGCGACGGCGACGATATGCTCGTCGGCGGCGCCGGGGCGGACACGCTTTGGGGCGGCGCGGGCGACGATACGCTCGCCGGCGTCTTGGGCGAGGACGTCTTGTCGGGCGATGCAGGGGCGGATCTGTTCCTCGTCGACGCTTCGGCGCTGTCCTTCGGAAGCGCCGGCCTTGCGGGCGGCGCGGGAACGGACGCGGTGCGCTTCAACGGCTCGGGCTTCGCGGCCTCGGCCGCCGATCTTGCGGCGCTGCTGACGGGCGTCGAGGAACTGGACTTCACCGAGGCGGGAATCGCGGCGAACCAGAATTGGAGCGCCGCCGACATCCAGGCGGTGAGCGGCGGTTCCGCGCTGACGATCCGTGCCGACGGCGACGACGCCTTCTCGATCGCCGAGCCCGCCGGACGCTGGACCTCCGACGTGCAGGGGGACACGACGACCTACACGATCTTCGGCGACGACGAGCATACGCAGCAGGTCGCGCAGCTGACGATCCAGTCGACCGCCGCGTGAGGGAAGACGGCGCGCTCCGGATCAACGCCGGAGCGCGTCGTCGGCGATCTCGCGGACGGGACGGATCAGGGCGTCGAGCACCGTCCGGCGGCCGATCAGAATGTCGACCTCGGCGGTCATGCCCGGCACCACGGGTCGGTCCTTGCCGAAGCCCGACGCATCCGCTTCGAGCTTCACGCGGAAATAGGGTTGGCCCTTCTCGTCCGTCAACGCGTCGGGCGAGATGTCGACCACGCGGCCCGCAAGGCCGCCGTAAAGCCCGTAATCATAGGCGCTGATCTTCACCGTCGCGCCCTGGCCCGGCCAGATTTCGGCGCGGTCGGCCGGTGAGAGCCGGGCTTCGACGGCGATCGCGGCGTCCGCGGGAACGAGCTGCAGCAGCGGTTCGCCGGATTTGACGACGCCGCCGACCGTCGTGACGTAAAGCTTGTTCACCACGCCGTCGATGGGGGCGAGGACTTCCGAACGCGTGCTGCGATCCTTCAAGGCCGAGAGCGTTTCCTCGAGTTTGGCGATCTGCAATTCGGTGTCCGAGCGTTCGCGCTCGGCTTCGCTGCGGAAGCGCAGCGTCATCTCGCGACGGCGTCGGGTGATCTCGCTGATCCCGGCCTCGACGCGGGGAATGTCGTGCAGGGTCTCGGACAACCGTCCTTCGATCTGCTGCAGGACGCGCTCGCTTTCGAGCAGTTCGTTGATCGAGACGCCGCCGATCCCGGCGAGACGGCGCAGATTGCCGACGCGCTGGGCGACGAGTTCGCGCTCCCGCGTGGTGTTGGACCAGCGCGACCTCAGTTCGGCGAGTTCCAGCTCCTTCTGCCGGATCTGATCGTCGAGAATGGCCGATTGTTCGCTCAGCGTCCTCGCGCGCCCTTCGAACAGCGCGAATTCGCGCTCCGCGATGCGCGGCGCTTCGGCGGCGAGCGCTTCGGACACGACGAGCCGGTCCGCCCCCCGCGTTTCGGCTTCCAGGCGGGCGAGACGCAGGCGCTTGGCCGTCAGTTCCAGCCGCGCCTGCGCCAGTTCCGCACGCCAGATGCTGTTGTCGATGCGGAACAGCGTCCGGCCGCGCTGCACGGGCTCGCCCTCCCGCACCAGGATCTCCGCGACGATGCCGCCTTCGAGGTGCTGCACCGTCTGGATCTGGAGCTGCGGGACGACCCGTCCCGCTCCGCGCGACACGCGATCGAGTTCCGTCACCGCGGCCCACACCAGAAGAGCCGTCAACGATACCGTCGAGATCAGGACGAAGCGCCCGTGCCCGCGCCGGGCGATCCGATCGATGCGGCGGGGAAAGACATCGTTTCGAAACAGGCCCGCCATCTGAAAATCCTCGATCGGACAAGAACGAACCCTCTTTCGGGATCGTGTCGAAACAAATGTCCGCTCGGCGGTAATTATATTTTAGGTTGTAAACATTCCTTATACACGCGTTGTTGTTCATAGGCCGTCGGTTGCGGTCATCTTTCGTTTACGGAGTTGCGGTCGGTGTCGCGGATTCATGCAAAGGCTTTGCACGCGGCGGATTCGCCCGGCCCGGACGCCGGGTCCGCACCGCAGGATCCCGCTCCCGCCACTGCTCCCGCGCCCTTCGCGCCGCTTTCGGCGGCCTTGCGGGGGATGGCCGCATGGGGCGGCGTCGGCTCCGTTCCGCATGACGTCACGACGGCCTTCGCGGGCGGAGCGACGCCCGCGGCCTTGATCTGGGCGGCGGAACGTCTCGGGGTCGAACTGACGGAGCCCTCCGCCGAAGCGGGGAGCCTCGACGGCCTCGATCCTCCCGGCCTGATCGCCTTTCACGACGGAACCGTCGTCCTCGTCTCGGGCGTCGAAGGCTCCCGGCATTTCCGCATCGTGGGGGAAGAGGGGGAAATCCGCATCGACCGCGGCCGGATCGCGGCGCGGCGGCCCGCCGCGGTATTCCGCGTCCGCCCGGTCGCGATCGGCGCGCGCCGCGAGGACGCACCGCCCCGATCCATCGCGGCGGAGGCCTTCCGGCATGTGATCAGGCACAAACGGGGCGCGCTCGTCCAGCTCATGGCAACCGCCGCGGCGGGCAATCTGCTGCTGCTCGCGCTGCCCGTCTTCTCGATGGCGGTCTATGACCGCGTGTTGCCCCATCTCGCCATGGAGACGCTCTGGGCGCTGGCCTTGGGCGTTTCCATCGCGCTGGCGGCCGATCTCGCGCTGCGGCTCGTGCGTCTCGATCTTGCGGATGCGGTGGGCGCGGCGGCGAGCGTGCATATGCAGACGCTCTGCTACCGTCGCCTCGTCTTCGCCCGCCCGGGATCGGCCCCCGACAAGCCGGGCGGGCTGACGCATGCGCTCCGCGAATTGGACCATTTCTGCACGGCCATGCCGGGCGCGCTCGTCGCCGCGCTCGTGGATCTCCCCTTCGTGGTGTTGCTGGTTCTCGCGCTCGCGGCGGTCTCGCCGCCGGTGGCGCTCGTCGCGGCGGTCGGCGCGGGGATTCTGGTGCTGCTGCAGATCGCGGCGCATGTGATCGCCGAACATCGTTCGAAGCCCGCCGCCGCAGCTGCGCATCGCCAGAGCAATCTCCTCGCCGAAACGTTGGGCGCGATCTCGACGGCGAAGCTGCTCGGTCTGGAGGCGCGGCTCCTCGCCCGCTGGGAGCGGCTCGCCGACGAGCTGGCCTATGACGCGCATCGCGCCCGCTATTGGTCCAACGTCTCGCACCAGATCGCCACGGCGGGCAGCCAGATCATCACGGTGGCGGTGATGATCGCCGCCGTGCAGGAGATCGCCGTTTCCGTGATGACCGTCGGCGCGCTCGCGGCGGCGACGATCATCGTCAACCGCATCGTCGCGCCCTTGGCGCAGATCGTTCTCGGCGTCCGACGGCTGGGCCGTGCGGAGGCGGCGCTCGAGCCCGTCCGCGGCGTGCTGGCCGCACCGCAGGAGACGGGGCCGGATTCCAGCCCCGCCGGCGATCAGGGCTTTGCGGGCGGCGTCGCCTTGCGCGGCGTCACCCTCCGGCATCCGGGCGCGCCGCAGGCCGTGCTCGACGGGCTCGATCTTGCGATCGCTCCGGGCGAACGCGTCGGGCTGATCGGCCGCATCGGCAGCGGCAAGAGCACGATCCTGCGCATGTTCGCCCGCCTCGAAGAGCCGGATGCCGGCTGCGTCGCCTATGACGGCGTCGACGGTCGCCTGCTCGATCCGCGGGTGCTGCGCCGCCGTATCGGGCTTCTCTCGCAGGAGGCGCCGCTGCTCGACGATACGCTCTACGCCAATCTCGTCTCCGCGCGGCCCGACGTGCCGGCCGACGTCTTCGAACGGGTCACCGCCCTGACCGGGGTCGACGCCATCGCCCGGAGCCGACCGAACGGCTTTTCGGCGATGCCGGGGCCGCGCGGGGAGCGTCTTTCGGGCGGCGAGCGACAGGCCGTCGCCCTCGCCCGCACCCTGATCGCCGATCCGCGGCTGTTGCTGCTCGACGAGCCGACCTCGGCCATGGACAACGCTTCGGAGGCGCAGGTCATCCGCGGCCTCAAGGAATGGCTCGGACCCGCAGACGCCCACGCGGACGCGCCGCCGCGCACGCTCGTGGTGGCGACGCATCGCTTGGCGGTGCTCGACCTCGTCGATCGGATCGTCTGGATCGAAGGCGGCCGCGTCGTCGCGGACGGGCCGCGACCGCAGATCCTCGCCCGAATGGCTTCAAAGTGAAGAAGAATATTTACGTCCCGTTTTCCCCGATGAAACCGATGCAGATCGATATTCGCGCGTATTAACGACGAAAAAACCTCGAACCTGTTCTTTGCGGCACTACTTATTTTTGAGGACATTGCGGAATGGCCGGCAGCGGAAGCGGAGAAGACGAAGAACATCATTGGCCGGGCTTCGTCGACGCGCTCACCGTCATGACGATGGTGCTGACCTTCATCATGATGATCTTGGGTCTCGTGGTGTTCAGCCTGTCGCAGAACACGGCGCGTTCGCAATTGGCCGAGATCGCCGCCGTCGCCAAGATCGACGTCGGGGCGGGACCGCTCGAACAGGTCCAGCAGAAGATCGTCGACGCGCTGAAGCTCAGAAGCGAATCCCAGGAGACGCAGGCGTCCAAAGACGCGAAGGAGAGGGCGCAGGCGCAATCCGAAGCCCAAGCTCAATCTCAATCTCAATCTCAATCTCGGGACAAGGACGCCGGATCGCCCCCTTCTGCTGCGGTCGACAAGAAGATCGCCTCGCTCGAAAAGACGCCCGACGCCCCGCCGGGCGCGGTCCGGGTCTCGGGCGCTGAAAACGCGTTGACCCTGTTGTTCGAGGACCGCGGCTTCCAACTCGACGCGCCCGCGAGCGAGGAACTCAAATCCTTCACCGAAGCCGGGGCCGCACGCGCTCCGAGCGGGCTCTACGACATCCGCGCCTTCGCCAAGACGGGTCTCGGCAGCGTCTCGGAAGCGCGCAAGCTCGCCTATTACCGCGGAATGCTGGTGCGGCAGGAATTGGTGCGGTCCGGCATTGCAGGCGATCGTATCCGCGTCCGGGTCGAAGACGCTTCCGTCGCGGACAACGAGAACATCGTCAAGATATTCGTCAATTGAATCAACGGATTTCAAACATGCGTTCGCACGCCAAAGTCTTGAAGAAAATCAGAACGCAGAAAATGCGTTTCTGGGGGTTGATCGGTGCCACGATAGGCCTCATGATTTGGCAGAATCATTTCATCGTGACGGGTATTCTGTCGAATATATATCACAATATCGGCATCGTATTGCTGTTCTTGTTCGGCTATGTGCTCGCGTCGATCAAGCTTTACGGGCTCGGCAACGACGTTCGAGCGCTGCTGGCTCTGGAAGAGACCTATGCGGATCTCCGCCGCAGCGTCGTCGAGGACTCGCCCGAAGAGAAGGAGGCGCGGTTCCGCAAGGTGTTGGAGCCGGGCATCGTCTTCCGGCGCTCGCGCATCCTAGGCCATGTGTATGAAATCTGCGTCGAAGAGCTTCTGCGAACGCGCAGCATGAAGGTGAGCGTCGGCACGATGCAGCAGATCCTGCATGCGGTCGACATTTCCCTGAGCCGCGAGCGTTCGGCGCTCAACTACATCACGGGCATGCTGATCATGCTGGGGCTGATCGGCACCTTCATCGGCCTGATGGAGATGGTGGCCTCGGTCGGCGGCATCATCGGCGGCGTCGCCAATGCCGATTCGGCGTCGCCGGACGCGGTGCAGGGCCTCATGCGGGCGCTCGAAAAGCCGCTGGTCGGCATGGCCACGGGCTTCTCGGCCTCGCTGTTCGGCCTCGCGGGCTCGGTTCTCGTCGGTCTTGCGACGCGGTTCTACTCGGACGCCGCCCATGTCGTGAAGGAGGAGTTCGAGTAGTGGCTGGCCGGCGTCGCCCAGATCGAGAAGACCATGGGCGAGGCGGGCGCCGTCATGGACCAGTCGGGCGTGGGCGCGATCACGAATGCGATCGTGCACGTGTTCCGCGGGACGCAGAGCGCCCTCGACCGCTCGTCCGACGTGATCCGGGGCATGGGCGAACGCCAGACCAAGCAGACCGAGGCGCTCGACAAGACGCTCGAAGTGCTCGAACGCCTCGCAAGCCGTCAGGCGGTCACCGAAGAGCGGCTGAACTCGATCGAACTCGTGCGCAACGCCGTGCTCGGCCTGCGCGGCGACATGGCCGAACTGGTCCGCATGCAGGAGACCCGCATGTCGGAGAGCACGGGCCGCATCGCCGAACTCGTCGAGACGAGCGCGAACGCGATCGGCGACGGCATCCGGGACGTGATGGAGCGCCAGCGCGAAATCGCCCGCGCCACGCGCTCGCTGGAGGCGCAGACCGCGACCTCGCTGTCGCGCATCGCTCAATCCGTCGATGCGGGCCGGAAGCTTCAGGACGACGGGTTCAAGGATCTCGCCGAAGGACAGGCGCGGATCGAACAGGTGGTCGCGGAGACGGTGAAGCGCATCGACGGCGAAGCGGTCGGCCGGCAGGTCGGCTCCGTCGTGGACGCACGGGTCGCGGCGACCATGAACGACATGGTCCGCTCGCTCGACGCGGCATTCGAAAAGCTCGCATCGGGGCTGGAGGTCGTCGCGACGGCGCAGGACCAGGTCCGCGGGGCGATGCAGGCGCGTCTCGGCGGGGACGGCGAATTGCGCGCTCTCGGGCACTCGATCGAGACGGGCATGGCGCAGGGCTTCGCCGAAGTGGCGCGGTCGATCGACTCCGTCTTCACGGGCTATGCCGACCTCCTGCGGCGTGAACGCGAGAGGATCGACGGCATTCGCCCGGAAGCGGCGGCGTCGCCGCCGTCCGAACCCGAAACGAAGCCCGCCGAGCCGCGCGGCGCGCGCGCGCCCGCCGTCGGCCCCGATCTGGCGCTGATCGAAGAACTCCTGCGCCCCATCATCGCCGAAGCGAAACGTTGAACGAGGAGATCCCGCAATGTTCGAAACGGTCGCAAATCGTCTGAACCTGCTGCGCAAACGCCGCGGCCCGGACGCGTCCGAACTGTCGCCCTGCTGCATCGTCACGCGGCTGTCCCTGCCGGGACGCGACGTCGATCTCGACGGCGTCGTGCTGAGCATCGGCCCGGAATGGGCGCTGTTCCGAGAGGCGGCGATCCATCTGTTCGACCGCTCCGGGGAGGCCGTCCTCCTCGCGCTCGACGGCGATTCCGTGCCCGGCCGGATCATGTCCACCGACAAGCGCGGCTTCTGGGTCGCCTTCGACGCGCCGATCGAGGAGGAACGCCTGCGCGATTGCGTGATGCGCCACGGCGTCGATCCCGTGCTCGTCGTCTGAGCGCATCGCCCGCCGCGGCGGTCGGCCAAAGAAAAAGGCGGCCCGGGGGCCGCCTTTTTTCGAGGTCGCGATGGTCGGAGTGGCAGGATTTGAACCTGCGACCCCCTCGTCCCGAACGAGGTGCGCTACCAGGCTGAGCCACACTCCGACGGCGGCCGGGCCCTCGGGAAGGCGGGCATCGGTCGCGGGCGCCTCGATAGCCCAAAGGCCAAAGCGGTGCAACCCGCCGCGCGGGGATGAAGGCTTGCCCGGCCACGCCCCGCTCGGCTACATCGCAAGCCGTTGGGGCGTAGCCAAGCGGTAAGGCAGC
>CAYNUN010000064.1:0-8547 GCA_964400345.1 uncultured Methylobacteriaceae bacterium | reverse complement strand
AAGCGCCCTTCTCCGTCGACGCCAACCTTCTGCACGCCTCTTCGGAGGGCAAGGTGCTCGAGGATCCGGCGGTGGAAGTGCCCGATTACGTCTATTCGCGCACGATCGACCCCGAAAAGGCCCCCGACGCGGCGACGGTGATCACCGTCGATTTCGAGAAGGGCGACCCGGTCGCGATCGACGGCGTGAAGATGTCGCCCGCGACGCTGCTCGCCAAGCTCAACGATCTCGGCCGCGCCAACGGCATCGGCCGTCTCGACCTCGTCGAGAACCGCTTCGTGGGCATGAAGAGCCGCGGCATGTACGAGACGCCCGGCGGCACGATCCTTTATTTCGCCCATCGCGGCATCGAGTCGATCACGCTCGACCGCGGCGCGGCGCATCTCAAGGACGAGCTGATGCCGAAATATGCGGAGCTCATCTACAACGGCTTCTGGTTCTCGCCCGAGCGCGAGATGCTGCAGACCCTGATCGACAAGAGCCAGGAATTCGTCACGGGCCGCGTCACGCTGAAGCTCTACAAGGGCTCGGCCTGGGTCATCGGCCGCGAGAGCCCCTATTCGCTCTACGATCAGGAGCTCGTGACCTTCGAGGAAGGCGCGGTCGCCTACGACCACCGCGACGCGGCGGGCTTCATCCGGCTGAACGCGCTGCGCCTGCGCACGCTCGGCCAGCGGAAGAAGAAGCTGGGTCTCTGAGCCTTCATATCCTCGAAACACGTCATGGCCGGGCTCGTCCCGGCCATCCACGTCTTCGGGGACCGATCCGAGACGCGGATGCCCGCATGCGCGGGCATGACGGCGGGGCTCGGTCCCGCCCCGCAACGGGGAGGGGCGTGCATCGCGGCCTTCCCCCTCCGCCCCTTTGCTCCATAATGCGGCGGATCATGCGCTCATCCCTCCGCAACTCGGGCGATCTTCTGGCCGATCGGCGCTACGCCTACGGGACGGCCGCGGCCAAGGACGGCGATCACGAGGCCGCCGCCGATCTCTTCGAACAGACGCTGGAGATCTCGCCCGAGTGGGCGCCCGCGGTGCTCGCGCTCGGCGACGCCAAGGCGGCGCTGGGCGATCGCGAGGCGGCGCGCGCATGCTATGAACGCTCCCTTTCCCTCGACCCCGAGGACGTGCTCGGCGCGGGCGCTCGTCTCGCGCGTCTGGGCGCGATCGCCCCCGATGCGGCGCTGAGCGACGGCTATGTCCGGGGTCTGTTCGACGACTATGCGGACCGTTTCGACTCCCATCTCGTCGGTTCGCTCGGCTATCGCGCGCCGGAATTGATCCTCGACTCCTTGCCTGTCGGGACTTTCGGCCTCGCGCTCGATCTCGGTTGCGGCACGGGCCTGATGGGCCGGGCGGTGCGGGACCGCGTCGGCACGCTCGCGGGCTGCGATCTGTCGCCTGCAATGGTCGAGAAGGCGCGGGAGAAGGGCCTCTACGACCGCCTCGCCGTCGCCGATCTCGTCTCCTTCCTCGCGGGGGAGGCCGAGGGCGCGGCCGATCTCGTGCTCGCGGCGGACGTCTTCGTCTATGTCGGCGACCTTTCTCCGGTCTTCGCGGAGACGCGGCGGGTCATCGCGCCCGCGGGGTTCTTCGTCTTCACGGTGCAGGCGCTCGAGGGCGAGGGCTTCGCGGTGGGCGAGGATCTGCGGACCGCGCATTCGGAGGCGTGGCTGCGCAGGGCCGCCGCGGCGACGGGCTTCAGGGTCGAGCGCTGCGTCGGCGTCTCGGCGCGGCATGATGCGGGCCGTCCCGTGCCGGGTCTCCTGCTCGTGCTGCGTCCCGCATGACGCTTCCCGAACCCTTCGCCGGATGGTTCGCCGCGCGCGGATGGACGCCGCGGCAGCATCAGCTTGCATTGATCGAGAAGGCGCGGGAAGGCCGCTCGGTGCTGCTCGTCGCGCCCACGGGCGCGGGCAAGACGCTGGCGGGATTCCTGCCGACGCTCGTCGATCTCGCTGCGAAGGCGCCGGCCGAACTCGATCTCGCGGGGCTGCACACGCTCTACATCTCGCCCTTGAAGGCGCTCGCGGTCGACGTCGCGCGCAATCTCGAAAGTCCCGTCGCGGAGATGCGGCTGCCCGTGCGCATCGAGACGCGGACGGGGGATACGCCCGCGCACAAGCGCACGCGGCAGGTCGCAAGGCCGCCGCATGTGCTGATGACGACGCCGGAACAGCTCGCGCTTCTGCTCGCGCACAAGGATGCGGCGAAGCTCTTCTCCGGGCTCAGGCGCGTGGTGCTCGACGAACTTCATGCGCTGGTGACGTCGAAACGCGGCGACCTGCTCTCGCTCGATCTCGCGCGGCTGCATCGCCTCGCGCCCGGCCTCGCGGCGGCGGGTCTGTCGGCGACGGTGCGCGCGCCCGACGATCTGCGCCGCTATCTCGTGCCGCAGACCACGCCCGACGGCGAGGCGACCGGGGCCATGGCCGATCTCGTGACGGTCGCGGGCGGCGCCCGACCGCGGATCGGGATCCTGCAATCCGCGCGGCGGCTCCCGCTCGCGGGCCATACGGCTCTGCAGTCGATCCCGGAGATCCATGCCGCCATCGCCGCGCATCGCATGACGCTCGTCTTCGTGAATACGCGCATGCAGGCGGAATTCCTGTTTCAGGAACTCTGGCGCATCAATGAGGAGGGGCTCCCCGTCGCGCTCCATCATGGTTCGCTCGATGCGGGACAAAGGCGAAAGGTCGAGGCCGCGATGGTCGCGGGGCGGCTCAGGGCCGTGGTCTGCACCTCGACGCTCGATCTCGGCATCGACTGGGGCGACGTCGATCTCGTGATCAATGTCGGCGCGCCGAAAGGCGCGAGCCTGCTGATGCAGCGCATCGGTCGCTCGAACCATCGGATGGACGAACCCTCCCGCGCCTTGCTCGTGCCCGCGAACCGTTTCGAGATCCTCGAATGCCGCGCGGCGCTCGATGCGGTGGAGGAGGCGGCGCAGGACACGCCCGAGGCGCGCAAGGGCGCGCTCGACGTCCTCGCCCAGCATGTGCTGGGCATGGCCTGCGCCGACGGTTTCCGACCCGACGATCTTTATGCGGAAGTGACCTCCGCCGCGCCTTATGCCGATCTGCCGCGCGCCCATTTCGACGCCGTCGTGGATTTCGTCGCGACGGGCGGCTACGCGCTCAAGAGCTACGAGCGGTTCGCCAAGATCCGCCCGGGCAAGGACGGGAAGTTCCGTCCGGCAAATCCCGGGATCGTGCAGCGATACCGGATGAATGTGGGCACGATCGTCGAAGCGACGATGCTGAAGGTGCGGCTCGGCCGCGCCGGGAGGCCGGGCCGCACGCCGATCGGCGGCCGGGTGCTGGGCGAGGTCGAGGAATATTTCGCCGAGACCATGACGCCCGGCGATACCTTCGTCTTCGCGGGCGAGGTGCTGCGCTTCGAGGCGATCTCGGGCGATCAGGTGATCGCGACGCGGACCGCGCCCGGGACCGACCCGAAGATTCCGTCCTATGCGGGCGGAAAATTTCCGCTCTCCACCTTTCTCGCGGCGCGGGTGAGGGCGATGCTCGCCGACCCCGACGCGTGGGGGCGATTGCCGGCGGACGTGGTCGACTGGCTGGGCGCGCAGGGCCGGAAGTCGCTGCTGCCCGGGCCTTCCGAACTTCTGGTCGAGACCTTTCCGCGCGGCGGGCGACATTACCTCGTCGCCTATCCCTTCGAAGGGCGTCTCGCGCATCAGACGCTCGGCATGCTGCTGACGCGGCGGCTGGAGCGGGCACGGCTGCGGCCGCTCGGCTTCGTCTGCAACGATTACGGCCTCGCCGTCTGGGGGCTCGGAGATGCGGGCACTGCTGCGGCGCAGGGCCGGCTCTCCGTCGCGGAACTCTTCTCCGAGGACATGCTCGGGGACGATCTCGAGGAATGGCTGGCGGAATCGGCCCTGATGAAACGGACCTTCCGCTATTGCGCGGTGATCGCGGGCCTGATCGAGCGGCGGTTTCCGGGGCGCGAGAAGACGGGCAAGCAGGTCACGGTTTCGACGGATCTCGTTCATGACGTGCTGCGGCGGCACCAGCCCGACCACATCCTGTTGGAGGCCGCGCGGCAGGACGCGGCGACGGGCCTTCTCGATCTGAAGCGGCTCGCGGGCCTTCTCGCCCGCATCCGCGGCCGGATCGTGCACAAGCCGCTCGAAAGAGTGTCCCCGCTCGCGGTCTCGATCATGCTCGAAATCGGCCGCGAAACGGTCTACGGCGAGGCGGCGGAGCGCCTTCTGGAAGAGGCGGAGGCCGCGCTCATGGACGAGGCCGCCGCATGACGATCCACGCCGCCGACCCCGCGACCCGCGCGGCCGCCGTCACGGTCGGGCCGCTGACCTTCCTCGCCGATGCGGCGGGCGCGCTCGTTCTCGACGGCGAGCGGATCCTGATCGTTTCCGACCTTCATCTCGAAAAGGGTTCGGCCTTCGCGCGAAGGGGCAGCCTGCTTCCGCCCTATGATTCACGTGAAACGCTCGCGCGGCTCGCGGCCCTCGTCGCGCGGCATCGGCCGCGGGCGCTGATCTCGCTGGGCGATACGCTGCATGACGGCGCGGCCATGGGGCGGATCGCGGCGGAGGACCTCGCCGCGCTCGATGCGGCGCTTTCCGGGGTGGAGCGGATCTGGATCACGGGCAATCACGACCCGGAGACGCCCGCCGCTTTGGGCGGCACGACGGCGGCGGAGATGGCGATCGGCGGCGTCGTCTTCCGGCACGAGCCTTCGCCCGCGCCGGAGGGGTTCGAGGTCGCGGGTCATCTCCACCCTGCGGGCAAGATCCGGATGCGCGGCCGCGCGGTGCGCAAGCGCTGCTTCGTCTCCGACGGGCGGCGCTGCGTGATGCCCGCCTTCGGGGCCTATGCGGGCGGCCTCAACGTGCTCGATCCGGCCTTCCGTCCGCTGTTCGGCGAGCGGTTCACCGCGCGGCTTCTGGGCGAGGAGCGGATCTACGCGGTCGACCGGCGGATGCTGGTCGCCGACTGAAGGTCAGATCGCTTCGGCCGCGAGGGCGAGGACGAGGGAGCCGATCACGCCGACGCTGAGCCCGAGGCGCAGGGTCCCGAACCAACGGGGGAAAGCGCCCGTCATCGCGAGCCGCACGTCTGCGACGGCCAGGCCGAGAAAGATCACGACCAGAAACGAGAGGTCGTGCGGGCGCGGCAGGGCCATCGCGACCCATGCCGCCAGCGACGGCAGGACCGCCCCGACGAAGAGCGCGGCCTGACGCGCGGGATCGCGTTCGGCGAGGCCGAGGCCCCACCGGACGCCGCCGAGGAAGGAGGCGATCAGCGCGGCATAGGCCGCGAGCGCTCCTCGGATCAGCCGGTCCCAAGGCGCGATTGCGGAAAGATCGAACAGGAGCGCGACCGCCAGCGCGAAGAACGGCAGTAGTCCGCCCGCGCCGAGAAGCAGGGCCGAAACGGGAATGCGGCGGTCGTCGTCTTCGGGCGTGTCGGGAGACGTCATCATGGGCCGGGACATGGACCGGGAGGGGCCGCGGGTCAATCCCGCCGGAAGACGACGGTGGCGAGCCAGCCGAAGACGAGCGCGAGCGCCGAAGCGGTCGCACCGTAGAGCAGGCCGCGTTCGCGGGCCTCGCGGGCGAGGATCTGCTCCATGCCCGTCTTGGAGACTTCGAAATGCGTGTGCGCGACGGCCAGCCGGACGCCGCCGTGGAACAGGGCCGCTTCGACCTCATAGGAGCCGAGCGGCGCGGTCGCGGGCACGGGCACCGCCGCGCGGAACACGTTGTCGGTGAGAAAGGACACGCCGCGTTCGTTCTGGATGTAAAGCCCGGATCGGGTCTTGAGGCGCAGCATCGCGGCATGGAACTCCGCTTCGCGTTCGGACGTGTCCGAGGGCGCGGTCTTCGATGCTCCCGAGGCGTCGAGCCCGATCCCGAAACGCCGCCGCAGGTCGGGATCGGCGATCTCGTCCAGCGGCCGGTTCGAGAGCACGGCCTTGGTCACGGGCAGATCGTAGAACTTCACCTGCGCCGCATTGAGCCAGACGGGTCCGAAGGGGCGCTTCTCGCGGACGACCGTATGGGCGCGCGGTCCGCGTGCGGTCACCACGAGATCATATCCGCCCGACCGCGCCGCGGTGACGCCGTCCCGCCCGATGACGCCGAAGACGACGAGTTCCGCCCCGGTATAGGTCGACGTGATCCTCACCTGATGATGGGACAAGGAGACGATGACCGTTTCCGCATGCGCGGCTCCGGCGGCCGCGAGAAGCGGGATCGACAGGGCGAGGGCGGTCCCGAAGCGTCTCACGGCCGCATCTCCGTCACGACGATGGAGAAGGGCTCCTTCGGTTCGACCGCCACGTCGACCGCGAAACGGACCGCGACCGCGATCAGGATGAGGGCGAGGAGCAGGCGGAAGCTCTCGCCCTTCACGTTCTTGGCCGCCCGCGCTCCGAACTGCGCTCCGAAAACGCCCCCGAACATCAGAACCGTCGCGAGGAGAAGGTCGACCGAATGGTTCGTCACCGCGTGGAAGACCGTGGCGGCGATCCCGGTGAAGAGGATCTGGAAGAGCGAAGTCCCGACGACGACGGCCGTCGGAATGCGGAACAGATAGATCAGTGCGGGGACGACGAGAAAGCCGCCCCCGATGCCCAGCACGGCGCCGACGAAGCCGATGACGGCGCCGACGCCGAGCGGCGGGATCGCGCTCATATAGACGCCGGATCGCGGAAACCGCATCCGAAGCGGCAGGGCGAACCAGCGCGGCCGGGGACGTCGGCGACGGGGCGCGGCCGCTCGCCCGCCCCGCGCCCGCAGAAGCGCCCGCGCGCTTTCGACGAGCATCAGGCCGCCGACCGCGCCGAGCATCAGGGCATAGGACGAGGTGATGATCACCTCGAGCTGGCCGACCCGCCGCATCGCATTGAAGAAAAGGACGCCGATCAGCGTTCCGACCACGCCCCCCGCGAGCATCACCAGCCCGAGCCGGAGATCGAGCGCGCGCCGCCGCCAATAGGCGAGTGCGCCGGTGGTCGACGCAGCCGTGACCTGGGGCGACACCGAAGCGACGGCGACGGCGGGCGGAATGCCGATGAAGATCAGCAGCGGCGTCATCAGGAGCCCGCCTCCGATCCCGAACATGCCGGAAACGAAGCCGACCGCCGCGCTCATCGCGAGGACGAGCCCGACATTCACGGGCATTTCTGCGATCGGCAGGTAGAATTCCACTGCCCGACCTCACGGTGACGGCTGCTCCCTCCGGCGTCGGGGAGCGTCGTTCGCGCATAACGCGTCCGGCCGAATCGCGCCAGACCCTTCAGGCCGAAACCGCGGCCGACCTCCGTTGCGAGGCGGGCGTCGTCACGAACAGACGCAGCTGCGCCGGGCTCAGCGGTTCGGCGAAGGCATGACCTTGGCCCATCCCGCAGCCGAGTTCCTCCAAGAGCCGCGCCTGCTCGACGCGTTCGACGCCCTCCGCGAGCACCTCGACGCCCAGCGCGCGGCCCATGGTCGCCATCACGCGGACGATGTCCCGATTCTCGTCGTCCTCGACGATGGTCCGCACCAGGCCCGCATCGATCTTGAGCCGATCGATCCGGAGCCGCCTCAGCCGACCGAGCGACGAATAGCCGACGCCGAAATCGTCGATCGCGACCCTGACATGCGCCGCCCGGAACGCGCGCAGCGTCTCCTCCGCTTCGCTCGGAGCGTTGAAGAGGGCGGTCTCGGTGATCTCGATCTCCAGCCGGTCGAGCGGAAAGCCGCTTTCGTTCGCGATCCCGATCAGCCGTTCATAGAGGCCCTTGCGTCTGAACTGCCGGGGCGAGACGTTGACGGACAGCCGCGGCGCGGTTTCGGCCGTCATCTCGATCAGTTCCTTGTTCTGCAGGAAGGCGCGACGGATGATCCAGTCTCCGAGCGCGTCGATCAGGCCCGTCTCCTCCGCCACCGAGATGATTTCGGCGGGCGGGACGACCCCGAGTTCCGGATCGTTCCAGCGCAGAAGCGCCTCCCAGCCGACGACGGCGTGGTCCGACAGCCGGACCTGCGGCTGATAGACGAGCGAAAGCCCGCCGAGGCGCAGCGCTTCGCGCAGACGCGCCTCGATCCGGTAGCGCGCGGTCGCCGCCCCGGCTCCGGCCGCCGAAAAGAGGACGGCCCGCCCGCGCCCGTCCGCCTTGCCCGCATAAAGCGCGGCGTCGGCGTTCTTCATGAGGTCGCCCGCCGATCCGGCGTCGTCGGGAAACAGGCTGATGCCGATCGTGGTCCCGGTATGAACCGTCTCGTCGCCGGAGAGGATGATCGGCTCGCGGATCCGTTCCACCAGCGCCTCCGCGACCGCGACCGCCTCCTGCGCGCTGCGCACCGGATCGAGCAGCACGGTGAATTCGTCGCCGCCGCGCCGCGAGACGACGTCGGTGCGGCGCAGCCGTTCGGACAGGCGGGCGGCGACGTGCTGCAGCACTTCGTCGCCGGCGGCATGGCCGAAATGATCGTTGATCGGCTTGAACCGATCGAGATCGATGAACAGGACCGCGATCCTGCCGTCGTTCCGCTTGGCGCGCTCCACCGCGGCCT
>CAYNUN010000063.1:0-8685 GCA_964400345.1 uncultured Methylobacteriaceae bacterium | reverse complement strand
TACGGAGGTGGCGGCGGTAACGGTGGAGGCGGCGGGAAGGGCGGGGGAGGAGGCAACGGAGGGGGAGGCGGCAACGGAGGGGGAGGCGGCAACGGCGGCGGAAACGGCAACGGTCGATGAATTCGCCATGAAATCGTCACGTCCACGGTCGATGCTTCGGTCGTTCATCGCCGTGGGGTCCGCCATGTCCTTCATGACGTTTCCGATCGTTCATCTCATTCCCCTTTGGTTCGGCGCGGCCGTCGCCGAAGAGCCCGCCCGCGAAGTGCCGGCCCCCATCCCCGACGAGACGGAAGACGAACGGCGCGACGCGCTCTTCGCCGATGTCTGGGCGGTTCCGCCGCCCCGCTTCATCACGGCCCGCTGATCGGAACCGGTCCTTCGGGGGATTGCGGAACGCCGCGTTTCGGCCGATAAGCGCGCCGCCGCGAGAACCGTCGCGGTCCAGCGCTTCGCACAGGTTTCGGCCCGGCATGAGCCCCATCGCGGTCCTTTCGCGCATTCTCGACTATGCCGAAGGCGGGCATAAGCGCGCCTGCGCGTTCCTGCTTCTGCTCGGTCTCGCCTTGTTTCTGCCCGGGCAGACCACGCTCCAGCCCATGGATCGCGACGAGCCGCGCTTCGCGCAGGCCACCAAGCAGATGCTGGAAACGGGCGACTTCATCGACATCCGTTTCCAGGACGAGGCGCGCCACAAGAAGCCCGTCGGCATCTATTGGTTGCAGAGCGTCGCCGTTTCGACCGCCGAGGCCTTCGGTATGGACGAGGCGCGCCGCACCGTCGCGATCTATCGCATTCCTTCGGTCTTGGGCGCGCTCGCGACCATGCTCCTCACTTATGCCGCCGCCTGCGCCTTCATGAGCCGGCGCGGCGCGGTGATGGCCGCCGTCCTCATGGGCGCGACGATCCTCCTCGGCGTCGAGGCCCGCCTCGCCAAGACGGACGCCGTGCTCGCCGCCACGATCATCGGTGCGATGGCGGCTCTGGCCCGTGCATGGATGCGGGGCGACGACGATCCCCCGTTGACCCAGGCATGGCGCATCGGTTTCTGGGTCGCTCTGGGTTGCGGCATCCTCGTCAAGGGTCCGATCGCGCCGCTCGTCGTCGGTCTCGCAGCACTCCTGCTCTCGATCTCGCGGCGTTCCGCGCGCTGGCTGAAGACGCTGGGTCCGGGTCTCGGCTTCGTCATCGTCGCCTTGATCGTCCTCCCGTGGTTCGCCGCCATCGCGATCAAGAGCGGCGGGGCATTCTTCGAGGCGTCCCTCGGGGACGACATGCTCGCCAAGGTCGGGCAATCGAAAGAGCGGCACGGCGCGCCGCCCGGCACTTATCTGGGCGTGTTTCTCGGTACGGCGTGGCCGCTCGCGCCGTTCCTCTTCCTGTCTCTGCCCTTCGTCTGGAGGGAGCGTCGCGACCCGGCGGTCCTGTTCGCCCTCGCTTGGGCGGTTCCGATGTGGCTCGTCTTCGAAGCCGTCCGCACGAAACTGCCGCATTACGTCATGCCCCTCTATCCCGCACTCGCGAGACGCGCCGATATCGAGGCGGACCTCGGCGCGCTGATCCATCGCGGCCGCACCGCGACCGTCCTCGCCTGGTGGCTCGCCGTCGTGCCTCTGGTGCTGGCCGCCGCCGCATTCTTCGGCGCGCGGCATCTGGGCGATGCACCGCCTTGGATCGGCATTCCCGTGCTTCTCCTCGCCGTTTGGCCCGGCATACTCGCGGCGCGGCTCTTCCTGCAGGGCAGGGCGGGGTCCGCCGCCCTCGCCGCCGCCGCCGCCTCGATCGTGATCGCCTTCGGGGCATATCAGTTCACCGCGCCCGCGCTGCGCGCTCTGCATGTGAGCGAGCGTCTGGCGGAAGCCGCGCGTTCGGTCGGCTGCGCGGATCCCGCGCTCGCCAGCGCCGGTTATTCCGAGCCGAGCCTCGTCTTCCTCACCCGCACCGAGATCGACATGACGAACGGTCGCGGCGCGGCGGAATTCCTCGCGGGGCCCGGCTGCCGGATCGTCTTCGTGGAACGCCGCCAAGCGGAAGCCTTCGAGCGCACCGTGTCGGCGTCGGCTCTCAGCCCGCGTCTCGTCACCCGGATCACGGGTCTCAACATCAACGGCGGCCGTAGGCTCGACATCGCCGTCCTGTTCGTCGAGAACGCCCGATGACCGTTCCCGCCCCCGTGCCGCGCATCGCGGTCGTCGTTCCGGTCCGCAACGAGGAAGGCAATGTCGGCCCGCTCATTGCGGAGATCGAGGCGGCCTGCGCGTCGCTTACTCCCTTCGAGATCGTCTATGTCGACGACGGCTCGACGGACCGCACGGCCGAACGTCTCGCCGAACTCGCCGCTGCGCGGCCCCATCTGCGCCGTCTGCGCCACGCCGTCTCCTGCGGGCAAAGCGCCGCCGTCCGCTCGGGGGTCCGGGCGGCCCGTGCGCCGATCGTGGTGACGCTCGACGGCGACGGCCAGAACGATCCCGCCTACATTCCCCGCCTCGTCGAAGCGCTCGACCGCGATCCCGACGCGGGCCTCGCGCAGGGGCAGCGCATCGGCCGCAAGGATACCGGCTTCAAACGCCGGCAGTCGCTCATCGCCAACGCCGTCCGCGGCGCGGTGCTCAAGGACGGCACGCGCGACACGGGCTGCGGTCTCAAGGCCTTTCGGCGCGACGTCTATCTCGCGCTGCCCTATTTCGATGCGCTGCACCGCTTCATGCCCGCGCTGGTCCGTCGCGAAGGCCATGGCGTGGTGCATGTCGACGTCGTCGACCGCCCGCGTCTGACGGGCGTCTCCAATTACGGCTTCTTCGATCGGCTCTGGGTCGGCCTGCAGGATCTCGTCGGCGTCGCCTGGCTGATCCGTCGCCGCCGCCGCGTGCCGCAGGTTTCGGAGGTCCGCTGATGCTCGTCGATCTCTCCCATGCCGTCGGCGGCTTTCTCTATTCGGTCTTCACCGAGAACATCGATCTTTGGGTGATCGTCGGGTTCATCGGTCAGGCGATGTTCACGGCCCGCTTCATTGTGCAGTGGCTCGCCAGCGAAAAGGCCGAACGCAGCGTCATTCCGCTCGCCTTCTGGTTCTTCTCCATCGGCGGTGCCCTCCTGCTGCTGGTCTATGCCGTCTATCGCCGCGATCCCGTCTTCATCGTGGGTCAGACGCTCGGCATCTTCATCTACATCCGCAATCTGATGCTCATCGCCAAGGAGCGCCGCGCCCTCGCGGCCCGTGCGGGCGAACATCAGGGTCGCGGGGTCTGAGAGGCGATGGCCTCCGCGCCCCGTCCGTCCTTCGCGGACGATCTCGACGGCACGCTGGAGGAGGCTTGCCGCCTTCTGGCGCGGGGGCGGGCCGATCGGCGTTCGCCCTTCCACACGCCCTGCGTCGCGACGCTCGGGCTCGACGGACGTCCGCGCCTGCGCACCGTGGTGCTGCGCGCCTTCGAGGCGCCGAGCCGCACGCTGCGCTTCCATACCGACGCGCGATCCGACAAGGCGCTCGAACTCGCTGCCGACGACCGGGCGGCGATGCATTTCTACGATCCCGGCGCGAAGGTGCAGATCAGGCTCGAGGGCCGCGCGCATCTGCATGCGGACGATGCGATCGCCGACGAGGCCTGGGCGCAGTCCCGCCCGATGAGCCGCGCCTGTTACGGCGTCCTTCCCGGTCCGGGGGAGCCGCTCGACGCGGCGGGCGACTTCACGCTCCCGGCCGACGACGGGGCGATCGGCGCCGGCCGGGAGCATTTCCGCGCCGTGCGCTTCGTCTTCGATCGGCTCGAATGGCTGTGGCTCGAACATGCGGGCCATCGCCGCGCGCTCTTCGAATGGGTCGCCGGCGGTACGCGCCCTGAATCGCGCTGGCTGGTTCCCTGACGGACGCCCTCAGGCCGAAGCCGCGCGCAGCCGCGCGAAGCCCGCGTCGAGATCGGCCTTGAGATCCTTCGTATCCTCGAACCCGATCTGGAACCGCAGCGCGGGCCCGCCCGGGTTCCATCGCGTCGCCGAGCGATAAGCGGAGGGATCGAACGGGATCACGAGACTTTCGAACCCGCCCCATGAATAGCCCATCCCGAACAGCTTCAACCCGTCGAGCATCGCCGCCACCGCCGATTTCGGGGCGGGGTGCAGGATCACCGAGAACAGGCCCGACGAACCCTTGAAGTCCCGCTTCCAGAATTCGTGACCGGGGCAGGAGGGCAGGGCGGGGTGGTGCACCGCCTTCACTTCGGGGCGGTCGGCGAGCCAATGCGCCATGTCGAGCGCCTGCCGTTCCGCCTCCTTGAGCCTGAGCAGCATCGTCCGCATCCCGCGCAGCGCGAGGAAACAGTCTTCCGGGCCGGGGCAAGGGGCGGTCGCCTCATAGGCGGCGGCCAGTTTCGGCCAAGCCCGCTCGTTCGCGGAGACCAGTCCGAGCAGAATGTCGGAATGGCCGCCGAGATATTTCGTGCCAGCCTCGATGGCGAGATCGACGCCGCGCTCATGCGGCGGAAAGAAGAACGGCGTTGCCCAAGTATTGTCCATCACCACGAGCGCGCCCGCCGCATGCGCCGCCGCCGCGATCGCAGGAATGTCCTGCACTTCGAGCGACTGCGACCCCGGCGCTTCGACGAGCACCGCGGCCGTGTTCGGCCGCATCAGCGCGGCGATCCCGCCGCCGATCATCGGGTCGTAGTATTCGGTCGCGACGCCGAAGCCCTTCAGCAGCCCGTTGCAGAGATTGCGGGTGGGCCGATAGGCGTTGTCCGTCACCAGCAGATGATCGCCCGCCTTCAAGCAGGACATCAGCGCGATCGTCACGGCCGCGAGCCCGGAGGGCACTACAACCGTCCCCGCCGCCCCCGCGATTTCCGACCACGCCTTGGACAGCGCTTCCGTCGTCGGCGTGCCCTTCGTGCCGTAGATGAACCGCCCGTCATAAGCCGTCAGTTCCGCCATCGTGCGGAAAAGCACCGTCGACCCGCGATAGACGGGCGTATTGACGAAGCCGAACTGCTCTTCGGGAACGCGGCCCGCGTGAACGAGACGGGTGCGGTCGCTCCAATCGGAGCGGGCGGAATCATCTGTGGACATGCTGAATCACGGATACGGGACGGAGAATGCCGAGGGGAGCCGAGCGCCGAAGGCGCGTCAAGCGATCATGCGGCGAAAAGCCCGAATCGGACGCTGCAACATCGTTCTCGACTTCGCGGTCAAGCCTTGACCATAATGCAAAAGTCCCATGTGATGGGCGCATAAGGTCCGCCTCCGATCACCCGCGCGCATCCCGCACGCGGCTAGGGGCGGTTTCCACTGGGAGAGGCTTGCATGAAAAAACTCCTCGTCACGGCGGCGCTCGCCGCGGCCACGGCTTTCGCCGCGACCGCCGCTTCGGCGCAGACCCTCAATGCGGTCAAGCAGAAGGGCCAGCTGACCTGCGGCTCCAATACGGGCCTCGCGGGCTTCGGCCAGCCCGACGCTCAGGGCAATTGGACGGGTTTCGACGTCGAGTATTGCCGCGCGGTTTCTGCGGCGATCTTCAATGATCCGACCAAGGTGAAGTTCGTCCCGCTGTCGGCGAAGGACCGCTTCACGGCGATTCAGTCCGGCGAGATCGATCTTCTCGTCCGCAACACGACCTGGACGCTGTCGCGCGACACGTCGCTCGGTCTCGAATTCGGTCCGGTCACCTTCTATGACGGCCAGGGCTTCATGGTCCGCAAGAGCCTGAAGGTCGCTTCGGCCAAGGATCTGTCCGGCGCGTCGGTCTGCGTCCAGCAGGGCACGACGACGGAACTGAACCTCGCGGACTTCTTCCGCGCCAACAAGCTCCAGCTCAAGTCGGTCACCTTCGCGACGTCGGACGAGACCATCAAGGCTTATGACGCCGGCCGCTGCGACGCGTTCACCACGGACGCTTCGGGCCTCTATGCCGAGCGCCTGCGCCTCGCGAACGCCAACGACCATATCGTCCTCCCGGAGATCATCTCGAAGGAGCCGCTCGGTCCGTCGGTTCGTCACGGCGACAACCAGTGGTGGGATATCGTCAAGTGGACGCACTACGCTCTCGTGACCGCCGAAGAGCTCGGCGTGACCAAGGCGAACGTCGACGAGATGCTGAAGTCTGAAAACCCGGACGTGAAGCGTCTGCTCGGCACGGAAGGCAAGTTCGGTGAAGCCATGGGCCTCACGAACGACTGGGCCTACCGGATCATCAAGCACATGGGCAATTACGGCGAAATGTTCGAGCGCACCGTCGGTCAGGGTTCGCAGCTGAAGATCGCGCGCGGCCTGAACGCCCTGTGGTCGAAGGGCGGCCTCCAGTACGCCCCCCCGATCCGCTGATCGTCTTCATCGGGGCGCGGAGCGATCCGCGCCCCGATTCCGTTTCGGTTCGGCCGAAGGCCGGGCCGGAGCGCACGTCCTGATCGAGGTTCAAGCATGTCTTTGAGCGCAGCACCGCGGCCCGAAGCGCGACCCAAAGTGTCGCCTTGGAACGATCCACGCGTCCGCAGCTTCGTTTTCCAGGCCCTTCTCGTTCTCCTGATCGGCTTCCTGATCTATGAGGCGGTCACGAACGCCGCCGAGAACCTGCGTCGCCAACGCATCGCGACCGGTCTCGGCTTCTGGGATTCGCCTGCGGGCTTCCCGATCAGCCAGAGCCTCATCTTCTATTCCGAGCAATCGAGCAGCTACGGCGACGCATTCCTCGTCGGCCTCCTCAACACGCTCCTCGTCGCCGCCATCGGCATCGTTCTGGCCACGATCCTCGGCTTTACGGTCGGCATCGCACGGCTGTCGAAGAACATCCTCGTTTCCGGCATCGCGCGCTGGTTCATCGAGGTCATCCGAAACCTGCCGCTGCTGCTCCAGCTGCTCTTCTGGTACAACGCGGTCCTCAAGACGCTGCCGAGCGTGCGCGACAGCGCGGCTCTGCCGTTCTCGACCTTTCTCAACAATCGCGGCCTCTTCATGCCGAAGCCCGTCCCGGGCGCAGGCTTCGAATTCGTGGTTCTGGCCCTGATCGCGGGCATCGCCGGCATCATCGGCTTCAGGATCTGGGCGAAGCGCCGTCAGGAGCGCACGGGCCTTCAGGCGCCCGTCGGCTCGGTGACGCTCGCGCTGCTGATCCTTCCCGCGACCGTCGTCTTCATCGCGCTGGGCAACCCGCTCACCTTCGATGCGCCGACCGCGGGTCGCTTCAACATCACGGGCGGAATGGTGCTCCAGCCGGAGTTCCTCGCGCTGCTGTTCGGCCTCGTCATCTACACCGCGGCCTTCATCGCCGAGGTCGTGCGCGCGGGCATCCTCGCGGTGTCGCGCGGCCAGACGGAGGCCGCCTTCGCGCTCGGTCTCCGGCCGAACCTCACCACCAAGCTCGTGATCGTCCCGCAGGCCATGCGGGTGATCATCCCGCCGCTGACGAGCCAATATCTCAACCTGACGAAGAACTCTTCGCTCGCCGTCTTCGTCGGCTATCCGGACCTCGCCAACGTGTTCACGGGCACGGTCCTCAACCAGACGGGGCAGGCCATCGAGGTCGTCGGCATCACGATGCTCGTCTATCTCACGATCAGCCTCGGAACGTCCCTGATCATGAACTGGTACAACAGCCGCAAGGCCTTGGTGGAACGGTGAGGGCCGCACGATGACCGCAGCCGACATCCCCGCCGCCGCCGCCGAAGCCCGGACGAAACCCGATTTCGTCCGCGCCTCCATGGCGCCCCCCGCCAAGCCGCCGTCGTCCGAAGTCGGCGCGATCGCCTGGCTCCGGAACAATCTCTTCACCGGGCCGCTGAACACGCTGCTCACGATCGGCCTCGCGCTGCTCGGCTGGTGGCTCATTCCGCCGCTGTTCAGCTATCTCTTCATCGACGCGGTCTGGACGGGCTCGGACCGCGAGGCCTGCATCTACACGGCCGAGCGCACCGTCGTGGGCGCCTGCTGGGCCTTCGTGCGCGATCGTGCGGCCTTCTTCACCTACGGCTTCTATCCGCTTGCGGAGCGCTGGCGGATCGACGTCTTCTTCGTCCTGCTGGTGATCGGCGTCGTGTGGCTTCTGCACCTTCGCGCGCCGCGCAAGGACTTGGCCGCGATCTACGGCTTCGTCTTCCTGCCGGTCGCGTCCTTCATTCTTCTGTCCGGCGCGCCCTCTCTGGGTCTGCCGGACGTGCCGACCCATCTGTGGGGCGGCATGATGGTGTCGATCGTCGTCTCGGCGGTCGGCATCGTGGTCTCGCTGCCGCTCGGCATTCTGCTGGCCTTGGGGCGTCGCTCCAGCATGCCGGCGGCGAAGCTGTTCAGCGTGATCTTCATCGAATTCGTGCGCGGCGTTCCGCTGATCACGGTGCTGTTCATGGCCAGCGTGATGCTGCCCTTGTTCGTGCCGGACTACATGCAGCCCGACAAGCTGCTGCGCGCGCTGCTCGGCATCGCGCTCTTCGCTTCGGCCTATATGGCGGAGGTGGTGCGCGCGGGTCTGCAGGCGCTGCCCAAGGGCCAGTACGAAGGCGCGATGTCGCTCGGGCTTGGCTGGTGGCAGATGATGCGTCTCATCATCCTGCCGCAGGCGCTGAAGATCACGATCCCCAACATCGTGAACACCTATATCGGCCTGTTCAAGGACACGACGCTGGTCGTGATCGTCGGCATCTTCGACTTCCTGAAGGCGATCGAGGCCTCCCGCATCGATCCGACCTGGGCGGCGCCGACGGTCAG
>CAYNUN010000062.1:6608-8715 GCA_964400345.1 uncultured Methylobacteriaceae bacterium | reverse complement strand
GCGGCCCGTCTTCGATTTCGACGATCCGATGGGCGATTCGACCTGCGTGGCCTGCGGCGAATGCGTGCAGGCCTGCCCGACGGGCGCGCTGATGCCCGCCTCCATCGTCGATGCGGACGGCAAGGGCGCGCGCGGCGCGGACGAGGCGGTGGAGAGCGTCTGCCCCTATTGCGGCGTCGGCTGCCGCATCGCCTTCAATGTCCGTGACGGGAAGATCGCCCATGTCGAGGGCGCGGACGGGCCCGCCAACGAGAACCGGCTCTGCGTGAAGGGCCGCTTCGGCTTCGATTACGTGTCGAGCCCGCAGCGCCTGACGGTCCCGCTGATCCGTCGCCCCGACGCGCCCAAGGGCCTCGACGTCGATCCGGCGAACCCGTTCACGCATTTCCGCCAAGCGACGTGGGAGGAGGCGCTCGACGCCGCGGCGGGCGGGCTCGCCCGGCTGCGCGACGCGCATGGCGGTCGCGCGGTCGCGGGCTTCGGCTCGGCCAAGGGTTCGAACGAAGAGGCCTATCTCTTCCAGAAGCTGATCCGCACCGGTTTCGGCCACAACAATGTCGATCACTGCACCCGGCTCTGCCACGCCTCCTCGGTGGCGGCGCTCTTGGAGGGCGTCGGCTCGGCGGCCGTGACGGCGACCTTCGATCAGGCGCTGCATGCGGACGTGATCGTCGTGATCGGCGCGAATCCGACCGAGAACCACCCCGTCGCCGCGACCTATTTCAAACAGGCCGTGAAGCGCGGCGCGAAGCTCGTCGTCATGGATCCGCGCGGCCAGGCGCTCAAGCGCCACGCCGCGCATATGCTGCAGTTCCGCCCGGGCTCCGACGTCGCGCTGCTCAACGCGATCATGCATGTGATCCTGACGGAGAAGCTCTTCGACCCGGCCTATATCGAAGCGCATACCGAGGGCTTCGAGGCCCTCGCGCGCCACCTCGCCGCCTTCTCGCCCGAGGCGATGAGCGCGCTTTGCGGCATTCCCGCCGAGACGATCCGGGACGTCGCGCGGCTCTATGCGACGGCGGATCGCGCCATCGTCTTCTGGGGCATGGGCGTGTCGCAGCACGTCCACGGCACGGACAATGCCCGCTGCCTGATCTCGCTCGCGCTGATGTGCGGCCATGTCGGCCGGGAGGGGACGGGGCTCCATCCGCTGCGCGGCCAGAACAACGTGCAGGGCGCGTCCGATGCGGGCCTGATCCCGATGATGCTGCCCGATTACGGCCGCGTCGGGAACGACGTCCGGCGCGGCGCGGCGGAAGCGCTCTGGGGCGTTCCGCTCGATCCGAAGCCCGGCCTCACCGTGGTCGAGATCGTCGACGCGATCGGCGCGGGCGCGATCCGCGGGCTTTACGTCATGGGCGAGAACCCCGCGATGTCCGATCCGGACGCGGAGCATGCGCGCGAGGCGCTGGCGAAGCTCGATCTGCTCGTGGTGCAGGACATCTTCCTCACCGAGACGGCGATGTTCGCCGACGTGGTGCTGCCCGCCTCCGCCTGGCCGGAGAAGACGGGCACCGTGACCAACACCAACCGGCAGGTGCAGCTCGGCCGTCCCGCGGTGAAGCCGCCGGGCGAGGCGCGGGAGGATTTCGCGATCCTCGTCGCGATGGGCCGCCGGCTCGGGCTCGGTTGGGATTACGCGCATCCGCGCGACGTCTTCGCCGAGATGAAGGCGCTGATGCCCTCGCTCGACAACATCACCTGGGACCGGCTCGAGCGCGAAGGGTCCGTCACCTATCCCGTCGATGCGCCCGATCGCCCCGGCCATGCCGTCGTCTTCGGCGACCGCTTCCCGACCGAGGACGGCCGCGCCCGCTTCGTTCCCGCCTCCGTCCTGCCGCCCGCCGAGACGCCGGACGCGCAATACCCCTTCGTGCTCACCACCGGGCGGCAGCTCGAACATTGGCATACGGGCGCGATGACCCGGCGTTCCGCGGCGCTCGACGCGCTCGAACCCGGACCGACCGCGAGCCTCCATCCGGAGACGTTGCGGCGGCTCGGGGTGAAGCCCGGCGAGGCGATCCGCGTGGCGTCCCGCCGCGGCGCGATCACGCTCGCGGCGCGGGCGGACGGCGCGATCCAGCCCGACATGGTCTTCATCCCC
>CAYNUN010000062.1:0-6598 GCA_964400345.1 uncultured Methylobacteriaceae bacterium | reverse complement strand
TTCGCCTATGTGGAGGCCGCGGCCAATCTCCTGACGAACCCGAAGCTCGACCCCTTCGGCAAGATTCCGGAGTTCAAATACTGCGCGGTGATGGTGGAGCGGGCCTGAGCGGGCCCCTTCGCCGCCCCCGACCATCATGCCTTGCGGCGGGCGCGAGCGGAGGCTCGGCCGCATCCGCCGTTGATCGGCCGCGCGGTCCCGTGCGTAAGCCCGTCATGACCCTCGATCTCTTCGCCGCCGAGCCCGCCCCCGTTCCCGTCGCCGCGCCCTTCGTCCCCACGCGCGAGGAAGGGCTTCGTCGCCTGCGCGACTTCCTCCCCCGTGCGGGCGCGGCCTATGCCGGCACCCGCAATCACGACGACGGCCCCGGCCGGCGGAACGTGTCGATGCTCTCGCCCCATCTGCGCCATCGGCTCGTGACGGAGGAGGAGGTCGTCCGTGCGGTGCTCGGCCGGCACTCGCTCGAAGGCGCGGAGAAATTCGTGCAGGAGGTCTTCTGGCGGACCTATTGGAAGGGCCATCTCGAAATGCGCCCCTCCTTGTGGAACGATGCGCGTCGCCGCGCCGCCCGCCTCCACGCGGATCTCGACGCCGCCGCGGCCGAGCGTCTCGCCGCCGCCGAGGAAGGCCGCACGGGCATCGCCTGTTTCGACGCCTGGGTCGCCGAGCTCGTCGAGACGGGCTTTCTGCACAACCACACGCGCATGTGGTTCGCCTCGATCTGGATCTTCACGCTGCGCCTGCCGTGGGAACTCGGGGCGGACTTCTTCCTGCGCCTGCTGATCGACGCCGATGCGGCCTCGAACACGCTGTCATGGCGCTGGGTCGCGGGCCTGCACACCAAGGGCAAGCATTACGTCGCCCGCGCCGACAATATCGCGAAATACACCCGCGGCCGTTTCGATCCGCACGGCGCTCTCGCCCGCGATCCCGAGCCGCTCTCCGAACCCGGCGATCATCCCTCGGGCCCGCTCCGCCGCCCCGAAGCGCCGCGCCCCGGCAGTCCCTCCCTCCTGCTGTTGACCGAGGACGACCTTCATCCCGAAAGCCTCGATCCGCCGTGGTCGGACATCCGCGCCGTGGTCGCCTTCGCCGATCCGGATGCGCGTTCCGCCCGCCCCGTCGGCGCGGTCGCCCGCCGCTTCGCCATGGATGCGGTGCGTCTCGCGGCCGAGCGCGTCGGGGCGGCCCGCGGTCTGCCCGTCGACGTGGTCGATCCCGGCACGGCTTCAGTCGAAGCGCTCCGGGAACTCTGCCGCAGCCGTCAGGCGACGCAGCTCGTCTCCGCCTTCCTCCCGGTCGGCTGGACCGCCGACTCCCTCGCCCGCGCCCGGCCCGGCCTCGCTTCCGCGGGCCTCGCCTTCACGGAGATCCTCCGTCCTTGGGACGCCCGCGCCTGGCCCCATGCGAAGCGCGGTTTCTTCCCCTTCAAGGAACACATCCCGAAGCTCTGCGCCGGCCTCGCGTGAGCGACGCTGCCGCGGGTAAGCCTCAGGAGGCAGGCAGTCGGCGGTAGGCAGTAGGCAGTAGGCAGTAGGCAGTAGGCAGTAGGCAGTAGGCAGTAGGCGTTGGGGCGGTCCCCGTCGTCATGCCGCCCCCCATCCCGTCATGCCCGCGCATGCGGGCATCCACGCCTTCCTTGCCGCCCCTCGCCCCCGCTCCCCACCCGTCATGCCCGCGCATGCGGGCATCCACGTCTTTCCGTCCGTCGCCTTCCGCCCCGCAAAGCGCGGGCGCGTGCTAGAAGGGGCCATGTCCCGCCCCGCCTTCATCCGCGCCAACACCCGCCTGCGTCCCGTGCCGCATGCGCCGGAGATCCGTCTGCACCTCGCCGACGAATCCGTCCCGCTCTGGAAGAAGACGGAGGAGGAACTGGAGCGCGACGGCCTCCCGCCGCCCTTCTGGGCCTTCGCCTGGGCGGGCGGGCAGGCGCTCGCGCGCCATGTGCTCGACGCGCCCGAACTCGTCCGCGGCCGCACGGTGCTCGATTTCGCCTCCGGCTCGGGCCTCGTCGCGGTGGCCGCCGCCAAGGCCGGAGCCGTCGCGGTGACGGCGGTCGACATCGACCGCTTCGCCGTGGAGGCGATCCTCCTCAATGCCGAAGCCAACGGCTGCACCATCGCGGTCCGGGCGGAGGACATGATCGGCCGCGACGAAGGCGGGCAGGTCGTGCTGGCGGGCGACGTCTGCTACGAGCGCGACATGGCGGAGCGGGTGATCGGCTGGCTCTCCACGCTCGCGGAGCGGGGCGCGACCGTGCTGATCGGCGATCCCGGTCGGAGCTATCTGCCGAAGGACCGTCTGGAATCCCTCGCGGAATATCGCGTGCCCACGACGCGCGACCTCGAAGACGCCGAGATCAAACGCACGCAGGTCTGGCGGTTTCGCTGAAGCCCTTCCCGGCACTGCGCCGGGCCGGTGAGCCGGGAGGCGCGAACGCCGCGCCCCGTCCTACCCCTTCTTCCCCTTCACACCATGCAGCGGATCGATCGCCGCGCGCAGATCGAGCGTCCCGCGTTCCCCGATCGCCTCGAAATGCGCTTCGAGAAAGCGGAAGGCCGCGTCCCGGCCGATCTCGTGGAGCTGCGCGAAGAAGGCCCAATTCGCCTTGAGCTTGCTCGCCGAACCGAAATCCCCGAGCCGGCTCTGATCCTCGATCCGGTGCATGCGGATCGATTTGTAGCGCGAGCCGCGCAGCGCGCCCGCCTCGATCAGCCGCGCCACGAATTCGATCGCGCGGAATTCGTTGAGCAGCGGACCGTTGAAGCTGATCTCGTTGACCCGCTCCATGATGTCGACGGCGTTTTCGGGCACGTCCTCGCGCTCGATCGGGTTGATCTGGACGAGCACCACGTCTTCGACGTCGGTATGGGTGAAGAACGGGAACAGGGCGGGATTGCCCATGAAACCGCCGTCCCAATAGGGCTCGCCCTCGACCTCCACGGCACGGAAAAGGAAGGGGAGGGCGGCCGACGCCATCAGCACGTCGGCCGACACTTCCGCCCGGGTGAAGACGCGGATCTTGCCCGACCTGACGCTCGTCGCGGCGATGAACAGCTGCGGCCCTTCATGCGTCCGCAGCGCGTCGAAATCGATATGGCCTTCGACGACGCCGCGCAGCGGATTGATGTCGAGCGGGTTCAGCTCATAGGGCGAGAAGACGTTGCGCGTCGCCTCGAACAGGTTCTGTCCGGCCGCCACCCCGATCCTCCAGGGCGTCAGCATCATTTCGACGACGCCGCGGGCCGAGTCCGGGATATGTCCGTCCACCGCCACGTCGCGCCAGAAGGCGCGCAGCGCGTCGCGCGCGCCCTGCGCCCCGCCCTTGCACAGCCCCGACGCCATGATGGCCGCGTTCATCGCGCCCGCGCTCGTGCCGCTGATCGCCTCGAATTCGAGGCGGCCGTCCTCCAGCAGCGCATCGAGCACGCCCCAAGTGAAGGCGCCGTGCGCGCCGCCGCCCTGAAGCGCCAGATTGACCCGCTTTCGGCCGCCGCGGGATTTGCGGCGGATCGGTCCGAGAACCGTCATGTCACTGCGCCGTCCAGCCGCCGTCGACGACGAGATTGGACCCCGTGATCTGCTGCGCGGCGTCCGAGCAGAGGAACAGCGCGCAGCCCGCGACCTGTTCGACCGTCACGAACTGCTTGGTCGGCTGGCGCTCCAGCATCACCTCGTTGATCACCTGTTCGCGCGTCATGTTGCGCGCGGCCATCGTGTCGGGGATCTGCGCCTCGACCAGCGGCGTCCAGACATAGGCGGGCGAGATGCAGTTGACCGTGATGCCCATGGTCGCGACTTCGAGCGCCACCGACTTCGTCAGCCCCGTCAGCCCGTGCTTGGCCGCCACATAGGCGGATTTGTAGGGCGAGGCCGTCAGCGAATGCGCCGAGGCGGTGGAGACGATCCGGCCCCATTTCCGCGCCTTCATGCCGGGCAGCGCGGCGCGCATCGTATGGAAGGCCGAGGTGAGATTGATCGCGATCACCCGGTCCCATTGCTCGATCGGGAACTCGTCGACGGGCGCGACATGCTGGATGCCCGCATTGTTGACGAGGATGTCGACCGATCCCCATTCGGCCTCGGTCCGGGCGACCATGGCGGCGATCTCGGACGGGTTCAGCATGTTCGCGTCGGAATGAAGCACCTTCACGCCGAATTCGGCCGCGATGTCCGCGCGGATCGTCTCGATCCGCGCCGGATCGCCGAGGCCGTTCAGCATCACGTTCGCGCCTTCGGCGGCGAGCGCGCGGGCGACGGCGAGGCCGATCCCGGAGGTGGAGCCGGTGACGAGGGCGTTGCGTCCGGAATGGGTCTTCCGGGTCGCGGCGGAGGAGGTCGTGGCGGACGAGGTCATGGCGGATCGATTCTCCCGGCGGTGTGCAGTGCGGCGAGACCATACCGCAGCGCAACGCGACGGTCGCGCCCCGGAGTGGCGTCGCGCGGGCCGCGTGATAGGATCACATTCAACGCGGACCGCACATGTCGATGCACGACCATCACCATCATACTTCCGGCGAACATGCGCACGGCCATGCCCATGAGGACGGCCGACCCTGCGCCCATGCCCATGAGCATGCGGCGCGCGCGCCCGAGGCCCTGGCCCGCGCCGAGGAGGAGTGCCGCGGACGCGGCGAGCGCCTTACTCCCGTGCGGCGGCGCGTGCTCGAGGCGCTCTACGTCACCCACAAGCCGCTCAGCGCCTATGACATCGCCGAGATCCTGCCCGCCGAAGAGGGCGGCAAGCGGCTTTCGGCCGTCAGCATCTATCGCGCGCTCGACTTCCTGATCGCCGGCGGCTTCGTGCACCGGCTCGAGAGCCGGAACGCCTTCGTCGCCTGTCCCTCGCGGCATGCGCCTGGGGACGTCGTCGTCTTCATGATCTGCGAGCGTTGCGGCGGCGTCGACGAGCGCCACTCCGAAAAACTGCGGGCGGCGCTCGCCGAGATCTCGGACGCGAACGGTTTCGAGCCGCGCAGCCGCATCATCGAGCTCAACGGCGCCTGTTCGCATTGCCGCGAGGGCGCTTGAACGCGACCTTTCCGTCCCCCATTCTCCCGACGGCCCGCCGAGGCCGCGCAACGGACCGCCGAGCATGAACGCCCCGCAGCACGCCCCCAGCCTTCCCGAAGCCGTCGCCGCGGGCGCCGCCCCGCGCCGCATCACCGTTCCCGTGAAGGTCGGCGACGTGATCGTCGGCGGCGGCGCGCCGATCGTCGTGCAGTCGATGACCAATACGGACACCGCCGACATCGCCGCCACCGTGGCGCAGGTCGCGGCGCTGGCGCGGGCGGGGTCGGAACTGGTTCGAATCACCGTCGATCGGGACGAGGCCGCCGCCGCCGTCCCCCATATCCGCGAAGGCCTGCTCAAGCGCGGCGTCGACGTGCCGCTCGTCGGCGACTTTCACTATATCGGCCACAAGCTGCTCGCCGATCATCCGGCCTGCGCCGAGGCTCTGGCCAAGTATCGAATCAATCCCGGCAATGTCGGCTTCAAGGACAAGAAGGACCGCCAATTCTCCGCCATCGTCGAAAAGGCGATGGAATACGGCAAGGCGGTGCGGATCGGCGCCAATTGGGGGTCGCTCGATCAGGAACTCCTGACCCATCTCATGGACATCAACGCCGCGAGCGCGCGGCCGCTCGATGCCCGGGCGGTGACGCGGGAGGCCATGGTGCAGTCCGCCCTCCTGTCCGCGGAACGTGCGGTCGAACTGGGCCTCCCCAAGGACCGGATCGTGCTGTCCACCAAAGTCTCCGCGGTGCAGGATCTGATCGCGGTCTATCGGATGCTCGCGGCGCGCTCCGACTATGCGCTCCATCTCGGCCTCACCGAGGCGGGGATGGGGTCGAAAGGCATCGTCGCCTCCGCCGCGGCCCTGAGCGTCCTGCTGCAGGAGGGAATCGGCGACACGATCCGCGTCTCCCTGACGCCCGAGCCGGGCGGGGACCGGACCCTCGAGGTGAAGGTCGCGCAGGAAATCCTGCAGACCATGGGCTTCCGCACCTTCGTGCCCCTGGTCGCGGCCTGCCCCGGTTGCGGGCGCACCACCTCCACCGTCTTCCAGGAGCTGGCGCGCGACATTCAGGACTGGATCTCCTCCTCCATGCCGGAATGGAAGACGCGCTATGTCGGCGTCGAGAATCTGAACGTCGCGGTCATGGGCTGCATCGTGAACGGACCCGGCGAGTCCAAACATGCGGATATCGGAATTTCGCTTCCCGGAACGGGCGAAACGCCCTCCGCCCCCGTCTTCGTCGACGGGAAAAAGGTCGCGACGTTGAAAGGCGTGGGAATAAGCGCGGAATTCAAGAAGATGGTTGCGGATTACATCGAGAAAAGGTATTCGTGAACGACTGAATATCCGAATATTTTAGTATAAAAAAGGTTGCAGGATGCGTTGCTATCAACTCGTCGCTGTATGTGCCGCATGCATCGCCTGTTTCGTGGGGGCCGACCTGATCAAGTCGACCTCGGCCGGCGCGTCGACGATCGCGGGACGAACCGCCTCCCTGTTGACCTCCGGCACGGAGAGCCGCGGCGGCGCCGGGCCGGCGGCGCCCCTCCGCGATCCCCTCACCCTGAACACGCGCGG
>CAYNUN010000061.1:2421-8758 GCA_964400345.1 uncultured Methylobacteriaceae bacterium | reverse complement strand
TTCGCACCGAGCTTGTCAGGCGTGCTGAAGGAAGAGGACCGATCGAGCTATACGACGACAAGTTTGTCCCGCAACAGTTCGAGCGATGATGGCTTTGTGAGTTAATTTGTGGGTCAATTAGGCTTCGAAATTAAAAAGCATATCGATTTCTGCATCTTAGCGAGGGAATTTGGCGGAGAGGGGGAGATTCGAACTCCCGATAGGGTTGCCCCTATGCCGCATTTCGAGTGCGGTGCATTCAACCACTCTGCCACCTCTCCGCAGAGGTCGAAAGCCGAAGGCCCTCGGTGGTCGGAGCGTTGAATACACAGCGCCGATCCTCGTGGCAAGCGGCCTTCGGGCCGCGGATGCGCAGGCAGATCCCGCACATCGCCTTCGGCGTCGACGGGGCGGGGTCGGGGCAGGGTCGGGGACGGACGATCGCGGCGGCGGTCGCATCCGCGCTTGCATCGGCGCGCGACTTCCCCACATTCGGACGTCCCTCGGAGAGGCGCTCGTGACGATCGGTTTCGACTTCGACAACAGCTATGCCCGCCTGCCGGAAGAATTCTTCGTCAGGATCGCGCCCACTCCCGTGCGCGACCCGCGGCTGATACGGCTCAACGAACCATTGGCCCGGGAATTGGGGCTCGATCCGGAGGCGCTGCGCAGCCCGGAGGGGGTCGAAATCCTTGCGGGCGTTCGCGTGCCGGACGGTTCGGAGCCCTTGGCCGCAGCCTATGCGGGCCATCAGTTCGGCTCCTTCGTGCCGCAGCTCGGGGACGGGCGGGCCGTTCTGCTCGGCGAGGTCGTGGATCGGCACGGGAACCGCCGCGACATCCAGCTGAAGGGTTCGGGCCGGACGCCCTTCTCCCGCGGCGGGGACGGACGGGCGGCGCTCGGCCCGGTGCTCCGGGAATATGTCGTCAGCGAAGCCATGGCCGCCTTCGGCGTGCCGACGACGCGGGCGGTCGCGGCGGTCGCCACGGGCGAGCATGTGCTGCGCGAGGAGATCCTGCCGGGGGCGGTGCTGACACGGGTGGCGGCCAGCCATATCCGTGTCGGAACGTTCCAATTCTTCGCGGCACGCGGGAACGAGGCGGCGCTCGAGCGACTGGCCGACCACGTGATTTCGCGGCACTATCCCGAACTCGCAGGGACCGAAGCGCCCTATCGTGCGCTGCTGGGGGCGGTGGCGGAACGTCAGGCGCGGCTCGTCGCCCGCTGGATGGCCTTGGGCTTCATCCACGGCGTGATGAACACCGACAACATGACCGTCTCCGGCGAGACGATCGACTACGGTCCCTGCGCCTTCATGGACGCTCATCATCCCGGAACCGTGTTCAGCTCGATCGACCGGAGTGGGCGCTATGCCTATGAGAATCAACCCGGAATCGCCCTTTGGAACCTTGCGCGGCTGGCCGAATGCCTGCTGCCGCTGATCGCGCCGGACGGCGAGGAGGCGGTCGAGATCGCCCAAGCGATTCTCGGCGGCTTCTCGGAAATGCACCGGGCCGCCCATGCCGCGGCCTTCCGGGCCAAGCTCGGACTGACGACCCGGGACGAGGCGGAAGACGAGGACCTGATCCGCGATCTGCTCGAGCGGATGGCGGCGTCGGAGGCCGATTTCACTCTGACTTTCAGGCGCTTGTCGGACTCGGCGGGGGATCCGGAACGGCTCGATTCCGTGCGGACCCTGTTCGCGGATCCCGCCGCCTTCGACCCTTGGGCGGAGCGCTGGCTCCTCCGGCTCGGCCGCGAGGCGGGCGGGGTCGAGGAGCGGCGGGCGGCCATGAAACGCACCAATCCGGCTCGGATTCCGCGCAATCACCGGGTCGAAGCGGCGATCGTCGCGGCGACCGAACGGGGCGATTTCGGGCCTTTCGAAGCGCTGGTCGCGGCGCTCGAGGATCCGTTTTCGGACCGACCCGAATGGGTCCGCTTCGAAGAACCGCCCCGGCCGGAAGAACGAATTACGCAGACTTTTTGCGGCACATGACACGCAATACGCAGGATATCCGACGGATAAGCTATACGAATGCTTTCCGAAAAATCGTCTCTTGCAAAAACCGCTGCAATCAAAAGGCGTAATATGGTCGTATAGGCTCCGAGAGTTGCGCTCAGCTTGAACATGGCGATATAACGTTGGGGAAACCGTGATGGGGACCCCGCCGTGTCTCTCCGCCTTCTCAAGCGCTCGATCCTGGGGCTGTCCTTCGCCGCCTTCCTGATCCTCGTCGTCTCCCGGCTGCTGTTCGTCTTCGCCGATGCGGCGGTGGTGAATGCGGACAAGCGGGAGTTCCTCGCCCCCGAGGCGGCGGTCGTGAAGGCGAGCTTCGTGGAGCCCTTCACCGACGTGAAGGGCGGGGCGCCGATCGTCCGGATCGAGACGCTGGTGCAGGACTCCTCGCCGCTGGTCGCGGCGGATCAGGCGGTCGGGGTCGCGCGCGATGCGGTCGCGGCGCGGCGGGCCCAGACGGCGGCGCTTCTCGCCGAACGGACGCGGCTCGAAGAACGGCTCGTCGCGCTGCTGGAGGCCGCCCGGGCGAGCGTGGCGGAACGGATCGCGGCGCGGGAGGCGGAACTGGTCGGGCTCGCCGAAGAGCGGGAACGGCGCGGCCGCGATCTCGAACGCACGCAGGATCTCGCCGGCCGTCGCGTCGTGTCGGACGCCGCGCTCGATCAGACCACGGTCGCCTCGCGCAAGGCCCGGCTCGACCATGAGGCGGCGACGAACCGGCTGACGGCGCTGAGGATCCAGCAACGCCAGATCGAGGCGGGGCTGATGGTGGAGGAGGCCACGGGCGACGTCGCCTATACGACGCAGCGGCTCGACGAGATCGCGCTGAAGCTGATCGAGGCCGATCGCGAGGCCAAGCAGGCGGAATGGGCGCTCGCCGGCGCGCTGGCGCGCCGCGACGCGGAACGCGCGGCCTTCGACCGACGCAACGTGATCACCTTCCTCGCCGATCGGGACGCGCGGATCCTGCCGCCCGTCGCGCCCGCGGGGCGGACGGTCCCGGCGGGCGGCACGGTGGCGGTGGCGGCGGATTGCGCGGGTCTGTTCATGGACGTCGTGGTCGCCGAAGAGGACGGCGCGCGCTTCGCGCTCGGCCAGCCGGTGCGTTTCCGGCTCGTGGGCTCGGACCGGGAATGGACGGGCACGGTGGCGGAACTCTCGGCCAACGGCGGCTCCGCCGCATTGCGCCCGACCTTCGTGGCCCCGCGCACGACGCGACGGACCTGGCTCCTCGCCCGCATCGCGCCCGAACCGGACTTCATGCGCGAAGCCGCGCGCGAGCCGGATTGCGCGATCGGGTGGACGGCGGTGCTGAAGACCCGCAGTTCCGACCTTTTCGCGCCGTTCCGGGCGGCCTTGCGCGATGTCTTTTGATCTCGTCGACCTCGCCCCCGCCATGGGCGCGCTTACGCTCGCGGCGGCCTTCGCCCTGTTCGGGGATCGCGGCTCGACCGCCCAGCGCAGCGCCTACGGCGTCGCGCTCGCGGCCGCGGCGTGCATCCATCTGCAATGGCGGATGACGGAGACGCTGGTTCCGGACGGATCGGGGGAAAGCTCGCTCTGGCCCTTCATCGTCTTCGCGGTCGAAGTCGCGGGGCTGTTCGGGGGCCTCGTCTTCGTCGTGATGATGGCGCGGGCGCCGAAACGCATCGGCCCGGACCTGCGCCCCGCGACGGAGGGCGGGAAGGAACGAACCGGGACGGTGCCTTGGGTCGACATCGTCATCCCGACCTATGACGAGCCGCGCGACGTGGTCGACAAGGCGATGATCGCGGCGCTTCGGCAGGATCATCCGAAGGTGCGCGTCCACGTCCTCGACGACGGCGATCGCCCATGGCTCAGGCAACTCTGCGCGGAATGGGGTGCGGAGCATCATGTCCGCCCCGACCGCCGACACGCCAAGGCGGGCAATCTCAATGCGGCGCTGCCGAAGCTCCGCGGCGAATTCGTCGTGATCATGGACGCCGATTTCGCGGCCGCGCGGAACTTCGTCTCGCGCACGCTGCCGCTGTTCGACGACCCGACGGTCGGCATCGTGCAGACGCCGCAGGTCTTCTACAATCCCGACGTCGTCCAGCTGAATCTCGGCATCGCGAAGCAATGGGTCGACGAGCAGCGCTTCTTCTTCGGCGAGATCATGCCCGCCCGCGCGCGATGGGACGCCGCCTTCTCCTGCGGCTCCTGCAGTATGAACCGCCGCGCCGCGCTCGACGCCGTCGGCGGTTTTCCGACGGAAAGCATCACCGAAGACATGTTGACGAGCCTGCGCATGAGCCGGGCCGGATACCGCACCGCCTATCTGAACGAGAATCTCGCGCTCGGGCTTTCGGCGGACGGTGCGGAGGGGCATTTCGTCCAGCGCGAGCGCTGGGCGCGGGGCAATATCCAGATCCTGTTCCTGAAGGACGACCTGATCCGCCATCCCCGGCTGAACCTGCTGCAGCGCCTCTTCTTCGCGCCGCTGCATTGGCTGATCACGCCTCTGGTGACGGTCACGGCGGTGCTCGTCCCCGGACTGCATTTCCTCTTCGGCCTGTCGCCGCTCAACGGGGGCGGGATCGAGGGCGCGCTGTCGCGCACGATCCCCTTCCTGATCCTTCAGCAGGGCTACATGCTCTGGATCTCGAACGGCACGCATCTGCCGATCCTGTCGTCGGCGATCCGCATCTTCCAAAGCTTCCGCCTGCTGCCGAGCGTGGTCGCGAGCCTGATCAAGCCCTTCGGCGCGCCCTTCCGCGTGACGCCGAAAGGATCGGCTTCCGAGCGGAAGGTCGACCGGACCACCGCCGTCGCGCTCGGCCTCGTCTGGGCGGCGAGCGTGGCGGGCCTTCTGCTCGACGCCTTGCCGGGGGCCCCGCGCTCCGACGATTCCGGCCTCGCGGCGCTGTGGACGGCGCTGATGCTGCCCGCGCTCACGGTGGCGCTGCTGATCGCGATCCCGCGACCGCATGCGCGCAAGAGCGAACGCTTCCTCATCGGCATCGACCTCATGGTCGAGACCGCAACGGGCGCGCGGCCGGTGCGGGTGGAGGACATGTCGACGGGCGGCGCGGCGCTCGCCTCCTGCCCCGGCCGGGACGGCGACGCGGCGGCGCTGATCCTGCCCGACGGGACGCGGCTCGAAGGGCGGCTCGTCCGCCGCGCGGGGAAGCCGACGCTGCGCTGGGGCGATCCGCCGCCGGTGGCCCATCGCCCGCTGGTGGAGTTCCTGTTTTCGGGGCGATTCGCCTCGGTTCCCCTGCAGGTCCGCGATCAGGGCGGGCTTTGGGGCGGCATCTTGCGGACGCTCTGGCACTAGGGTCCGGGCGGAGGCTCTCCGGGAACCGTCGCATATTCGCCCAAGGTCTCCCGGACATAGAGCTTGTTGACGACGACGAAGGCCGAAACCGTCAGCGGTGCGGCGAGCAGGACGCCCGCCACGCCGAACAGAATGCCGAAGGCGACGACGGCGAAGAGCAGCAGCGCGGGCGGAACCTTGACGGCGACACGCGTGACGAGCGGCTGGACGAGGTTCGATTCCGCCTGTTGGATCACCAGAAAGGCCGCCGCCGTCCAGAAGGTCGTCTCCGCCGACACCGACAGGGCGAGCAGCAGGGCGGGCACGGCGGCGAGGAACGGGCCGACCAGCGGCACGATTTCCGCGGCGGCCGCGATGAGGCCCAGCGCGAGGGGCGACGGCACCCCGATGATCCACAGCGCCGCCCCGGTGAGGACGCCGGTGACCGTCATCGAGACCGCCTGCGCGATGAGCCAGAGCCGCAGAGCATTGCCCAACGTGACGAGCGTCTCGCGGACATTGCCGTGCAGGCGAGGCGGGAAGAGCTTGACGAGCCCGGTCGTGTAGAGGCGGGGATCGGCGGCGAGATAGGCGGCCCCGAAGACCACGAGGGCGACGTCGGCGATCACGCCGGTGACGCCGATGCCGAAAGAGGCCAGCCGACCGAATGCGCCCTCGGCCGAAACGGCCTGCCGCCCCGCCTCGAGCAGCGCGTCGGCGAGGCCCGGCATGCCCAGCAGCTCGCCCAGTTTCGGCAGCGCCGCCGGGACCTCCTCGGCGAGGAGCGCGAACTGCACGAAGACGTGGCGCTGAAGAAGCCAGAGCAGCACGACGAGGACCGAAAGCATCATCAGACCGGACAGGGGCAGGGCGGCGCGTTGCGGCACGCGGGCGCGCTCGCGCAGCGTCTCCGCCAGCGACCGTGCGACCACCGCGAGGATGATCGAGGCGAAGGCGAGGAGAAGCACGTCGCGCAGCGTCCAGAGCACCGCGAGCCCGATCAGCACGGCGGCGGCGACGAGCAGCGAGGAGACCAGTTCCCGATGAGACGGCACGCGGCG
>CAYNUN010000061.1:0-2411 GCA_964400345.1 uncultured Methylobacteriaceae bacterium | reverse complement strand
CGGTTTCGGTTCGAGATGCGGCTTGCCTTGATTGCCGTTCCGCCGGCAGGTTGCGCTGCGGCCGCGCTCGACGTCGGGCGGCGCGCCCCGAGGCAACGACATCCCGACCAAGGAGAAACGCCCATGGCAGCCGTGACCATGTACGGATTCTGGCGCTCGCTGGCGGCGCATCGCGTCCGCATCGCGCTTCATCTGAAGGGAATCGACTTCGAGGAGATCCCGGTCGACATCCTTTCCGGAGCGCAGCATTCGGCGGATTACGACAAGATCAACGCCGAGCATGTGTTGCCGACCGTGGTGCATGACGGCGTGACCATGTTCCAGTCGATGGCGATCCTCGAATATCTCGACGAGCGCTTTCCCGAGCCCGCGCTGATGCCGAAATCGGCGGCGGACCGGGCTTATGTCCGTTCGGTGGCGCTGGTGACGGTGGCCGACTCGCATCCGCTCGTGGTGCCGCGCGTGCGCAAGCATCTGGCCGCGACCTTCGGGGCCGACGAGGCGGCGATCAACGCCTGGGGTCGGCATTGGAACACCGAGGGGCTCGCCACCTTCGAGAAGCTGCTGTCGCGTCGCCCGCCCGCGCCCTTCATCGCGGGCCCGGAGCCGACCATCGCGGACATCTGCTTCGGGAGCCATGTCGCGGGTTCGGGCTTCTTCAAGTCGCCCTTGGAGCAGTTTCCGCAGTGCAAGGCCTTGGCGGACCGTCTCGCGCAGCATCCGGCCTTCGCCGCGGCGCATCCGCTGAAGCAGCCCGGCGCTCCGGCGGCGTGAAGCCGCGCGTCCCGTCGAACCGGCCGATGCGCCGGTTCGACCTTCTCGCTTGCGGCATGACGGGCTAAAGAGAGGCCGGGCGCACGGCGCGCCCCGGAGAAGGGACATGGCGGAGACGCTGCGGGCCGTCGCGGACGGCGGGGATCTGGAAGCGCTGATGCTCGACATCGGCCGGCGCGCGCGCGCCGCGGCCCGGTCGCTCGCGCTCGCGCCGCCGGAGACGAAGAACGCCGCCCTGCGCGCCGCCGCAGCGGCGCTGCGCGCCTCCTCCGACGAGATCCTCGCGGCGAACGCCGCCGACGTGGCCGATGCGGTCGCGCGCGGCACCGCCGCCGCCTTTCTCGACCGGCTGACCCTCGACGCGAAGCGGCTCGAGGCCGTCGCCGCGGCGGTGGAGGACGTGGCGGGCCTGCCCGATCCCGTGGGCCGGGTGCTGGCGACATGGACGCGGCCGAACGGCCTCGTCTTCGAACGCGTCGCGACGCCGCTGGGCGTGATCGGCGTGATCTTCGAAAGCCGCCCGAACGTGACGGCGGATGCGGGCGCGCTGTGCCTCAAAAGCGGCAATGCCGCGATCCTGCGCGCGGGCTCCGAAAGCTTCCGCACCTCGACCGCGATCGCCGACGCGCTGCGCGCGGGCCTGCGCGCGGCGGGCCTTTCGGAGGACGCGGTGCAGCTCGTGCCGACGCGCGACCGCGCGGCCGTGGGCATGATGCTCGCGGGCCTCGGCGGGACGGTGGACGTGATCGTGCCGCGCGGCGGCAAGAGCCTCGTCGCGCGGGTGCAGGCGGAGGCGCGGGTGCCCGTCTTCGCGCATCTCGAAGGCATCGTGCATGTCTTCGTCGATCGCGCGGCCGATCTCGCCATGGCGCTCGACGTGGTGCGCAACGCCAAGCTCCGGCGCACGGGCATCTGCGGCTCGGCGGAGACGCTGCTGGTCGACCGGGCCTGCGCCGTCACCCATCTGAAGCCGCTCGTGACCATGCTGCTCGATGCGGGCTGCGCGGTGCGCGGAGACGACGCGACCGCGGCCGTCGACCCGCGCGTGACGCCGGCGACCGAAGAGGATTGGTCGACCGAATATCTCGACGCGATCATCAGCGTGAAGGTGGTCGACGGGCTCGCGGCGGCGATCGACCATATCGAGCGCTACGGTTCGCATCATACGGATGCGATCCTTACCGAGGATGCGGCGGCGGCGGAGCGGTTCCTGAACGAGGTGGACAGCGCGATCGTGCTGCACAACGCCTCGACGCAATTCGCCGACGGCGGCGAATTCGGCTTCGGCGCGGAGATCGGCATCGCCACGGGGCGCATGCATGCGCGCGGACCCGTGGGCGTGGAGCAATTGACCTCGTTCAAATACCGCGTCCGCGGCGCGGGCCAGACGCGTCCGTGACGCTCGGCCGCCGCGATCGCGCGCCGCGCCCCGCGCCGCCCTTGCCGCCGCATGCGGCGGGGATGCGGATCGGCCTGCTCGGCGGCAGTTTCGACCCGGCCCATGCGGCGCATCGCATGATCTCTCTCGCGGCGCTGCGACGGCTCGGGCTCGATGCCGTCTGGTGGCTGGTGACGCCGGGCAACCCTTTGAAGAGCACCGCGGCGCTCGCCCCCGCCGCGCGGCGCGCGGAGGCGGC
>CAYNUN010000060.1:0-8822 GCA_964400345.1 uncultured Methylobacteriaceae bacterium | reverse complement strand
CGCACCGTGCCCTTCGTGGCGAAGGTGATCGGCGAGCCGATCGCCAAGATCGCCTCGCGCGTGATGGCGGGCGAGAGCCTCGCCTCCTTCGGGCTGAAGCCGAAGAAGCTCGACCATATCGGCGTGAAGGAAGCGGTGTTCCCCTTCGCGCGCTTCCCCGGCGTGGACGTGCTGCTCGGACCGGAAATGCGCTCGACGGGCGAGGTGATCGGCCTCGACGGCTCCTTCGGCACGGCCTTCGCGAAGAGCCAGCTCGGCTCGGGCACGAAGGTGCCGAAGTCGGGCAGCGTGTTCGTCTCGATGCGCGACGGCGACAAGGACCGCATCCTGCCCTCGATCAAGCTTTTGGCCGATCTCGGCTTCAAGATCGTCGCGACGAGCGGGACGCAGCGCTATCTGCTCGACCACGGCGTCGATGCGCAGAGGATCAACAAGGTGCTCGAAGGTCGCCCGCATGTGGTGGACGCGATCAAGAACGGCGGCATCCAGCTCGTGTTCAACACGACCGAAGGCAAGCAGGCGCTGACGGACTCCCGCTCCCTCCGCCGTGCGGCCCTCTTGCATAAAGTGCCGTATTACACCACGCTTGCCGGAGCCGTAGCGGCAGCGCAGGGGATCAGCGCCTATCTGGGCGGCGATCTCGAGGTGAAGGCGCTGCAGGACTATTTCGCCGATCAGGCTTGATCGGAAGCCCGGATCGGCGAAGGTCGCTCCGAACAGTGGGCGGTCGGAGGAACGTTCCCGACAAGGGACGGGCCGCCCGACCGTCGTCGGTTTTTTCAACGCGGACGAAACGATGGAAAAGTTTCCGATGACTCCGGAGGGCTACAAGGCTCTGGAGGAAGAACTGAGGTTCCGCCAGCAGGTCGAGCGCCCGCGCATCATCAATGCGATCTCGGAAGCGCGCTCCCATGGCGATCTCTCCGAGAACGCCGAATATCACGCGGCGAAGGAACAGCAGTCGCTCAACGAGGGCCGCGTGGCGGAACTCGAGGACAAGCTGTCGCGCGCGGAGGTGATCGACATCACCAAGCTCTCCGGCTCCACGATCAAATTCGGAGCCACCGTACGCCTTATCGACGAGGATACGGAGGAGGAGAAGGTCTACAAGATCGTGGGCGACTCCGAGGCCGACGTGAAATCGGGCAAGGTGTCGATATCCTCCCCGATCGCTCGTGCGTTGATCGGGAAGAAGACGGGCGACTCCGTCGAGGTCAACACGCCCGGAGGCGGCAAGAGCTATGAGATCGTGGACGTCGCCTTCCGCTGAGATCTCCCCCACGCGGCGCGTCGCGACGGCGGGACTGGCCGCCGCCTTGGCCGTGCTTCTCTCGGGATGCGTGTCGACGCGGGAGACGGACGTCTTCCCGACGGCGGGCCTTGCGATCGACGTCTCCGGTCTGAAGGCGGTCGGCCTCGGCGATTATGCGGACATGGTCGGCGCGGAAACGGCGCGGGCGGCGTCGGAGGTCTTCGTGCCCGGCGCGGGGCCGCGGGTGACGCTGGCGGTCGCGCGGCTGCAATGGGGCGGTGAGCCCTCGGGCGACGATCTCGACGGGAGCCGGCCGCTCGATTTCGCGCAGGGGCATGTCGAGATCGCGGACGGACGCGGAGTGCGCCGCATCCCGCTGCTCGTCTCCAAGCCGCGCAACGACGACCGGTTCTGGACGCCGGAAGGCGAGCGCCGCCGGGTGTTCGAAATCATGCAGGTCTTCGTGCGCTGGGCGAAGGCCGAGGCGCGGCGGGCCTCATAAGGGCGCGATCGGCTCGTCCTTGACGTGATCGATGGTGATCGCGGTGCGGATCGTGCGCACATTGGGCAGCGCGGTGAGCTCGCCGACGAGCGACTGGAAACTCTTGAGATCGGCGGCGACGCATTTGAGAAGAAAATCGATGTCGCCCGACAGCACCCAGCATTCGCGGACGGCGGGCCATTCGCGGATGCGGCTCTGGAAGGCGGCGAGATCCGCCTCGGCATGACCGGCGAGATGCACCATGGCGAAGAAGACGATCTCGTAGCCCAGCGCCTTCTCGTCGGCCAAGGCGCGATAGCCGCGGATCACGCCCGCCTCCTCCAGCGCGCGGACGCGGCGCAGGCAGGGCGGCGCGGACATGCCGACGCGCTTCGCCAATTCGACATTGGTGATGCGGCCGTCCTTCTGCAGTTCGCGGATGATGGCGAGGTCGACGGCGTCGAGGCGGGCCGGCACTGAGGACGAGTCTCCGTTGCGGAAGGGGCGCGCCCTGTTTAGACGTAGCGCGCATCGGCATTCAAGGCCGTGCCGATCGCCGCCCACCGGGAAACGCCGGAAACCGCCGCCGCATGACGCCGAATTTCACCTGCTGGGCCGTGACGACCGGGGAAGCGGGCACGCGCGCGCAGGCGCTCGGCCTCGCGGAGGCGCTGGGCGTGCCGTTCGAGGAGAAGATCATCGGGCTGCGGCGGCCGTGGTCCTGGCTGCCCGGCGCTTGGTGCCCGGCGCCGCTCGCGGGGCTCGACCCGGCGAAGGACGCGCTCGCCCCGCCCTGGCCGGACCTGCTGATCACCTGCGGCCGACGCTCGACCGCGCCCTCGATCGCGATCCGCAAGGCCTCGGGCGGGAAGACCGTCACGGTCCATGTCCAGAACCCGCAGACGCGGCTCGACGCCTTCGACCTCGTACTGCCGATGACGCATGACGGGGTGAGCGGGCCGAACGCGATCGCGCTCGACACCTCCATCCATCGCGTGACGCCGGAGAGGCTCGCGGCCGGAGCGGACGCCTGGCGCGAGCGCTTCGCGACGCTGCCGCGGCCGCTGGTGGGGGTGATCCTCGGCGGGCGGAACCGCAGCTACCGCTTCACCGAAGCGACGGGGCGGGCGCTGATCGAGAAGCTCGAAAGGCTGCATGCCGAGACCGGGGCGGGCCTCGCGATCACGCCCTCGCGACGCACGGAGCCGGAGATCCGCGCGCTGTTCGCGGATTTCGCGCGGGGGCGCGACCGGATCAGCCTCTACGACATGCAGGGCGAGAACCCCTATTTCGGCATTCTCGGGCTCGCCGACGCGCTGATCGTGACGGGGGATTCGGTCTCGATGCTGTCGGAGGCGCTGTCGACGGGCAAGCCCGTCGCCACGGTGCGGCTCGAAGGCCGGAGCCGGCGGCACGAGCTGTTTCTGGAACGGCTCGAATCGATCGGCGCGGTGCGCCCCTTCACGGGCGCGATGCCGGAACGCGGCGGAAGCGTGCCGCCGAACGCGGCGGAGACGGCGCGCGCGGCGGTGCTGAAGCTGATGGCGGACCGCGGCTTCGGAAACGCGCGCACAGGCTGAGCGCGAGCGCCCGCGACGCAATGTCCCGTTGCGTTTTCCCCGGAAAAGCGGGGCGACGGCATTGCATCCCGGCCATGCCCGAAGCACATTGCTCGCGCTTCAGGAGGCCGCCGCCATGTCCCAAACGCACGCCAAACTTGTTATTCTCGGCTCGGGGCCGGCGGGCTATACGGCGGCGATCTACGCCGCGCGCGCGATGCTCGAGCCGGTGCTGATCTCGGGCCTGCAGGCCGGCGGACAGCTCACGATCACGACGGACGTCGAGAATTATCCCGGCTTCGCCGATCCCATCCAAGGCCCTTGGCTGATGGAGCAGATGCGCGCCCAGGCCGAACATGTCGGCACGCGGCTGGTCGGCGACCACATCGTCGAGGCGGATCTTTCCAAGCGCCCGTTCCGGCTCGTGGGCGACGGCGGCGACGTCTACACCTGCGACGCGCTGGTGATCGCGACGGGCGCGCAGGCGCGCTGGCTCGGCCTGCCCTCCGAAGAGGCGTTCAAGGGCTTCGGCGTCTCCGCCTGCGCCACCTGCGACGGCTTCTTCTTCCGCAACAAGAACGTGATGGTGGTGGGCGGCGGCAATACCGCGGTCGAGGAGGCGCTCTATCTCGCCAATCTCGCCGCCAAGGTGACGCTGGTGCATCGTCGCGATTCGCTGCGGGCGGAGCGCATCCTGCAGGATCGTCTCTTCGGCCATCCGAAGATCGAGGTGATCTGGAACGCGGAGGTCGACGAGATCCTCGGCGCGACGGAACCGCCGGGCGTGACCCATGTGCGCCTGAAGGACACCCGCACGGGCGCGACGTCGGAAGTCCCCGTGGACGGCGTCTTCGTCGCGATCGGCCACAGCCCTTCCAGCGGGCTGTTCAAGGACCGGCTGCGGATGAAGGACGGCGGCTATATCTGGACGGCGCCGGACTCGTCGCAGACGAGCCTCGAAGGCGTGTTCGCGGCGGGCGACGTGACCGACGACGTCTTCCGCCAGGCGGTCACCGCCGCGGGCATGGGCTGCATGGCCGCCTTGGAGGCCGAACGCTGGCTCGCCGGAACCCTCGTTCATCGTCAGGCGGCCGAGTAAATGCCCTACGGTTCGTACAACGGCGGTTCCAGCATCGATTGGGACAAGGTCCGGATCTTCTACACCGCCGCGGAAGCGGGCAGCTTCACCCATGCGGGCGACAGTCTCGGCCTGAGCCAGTCGGCCGTCAGCCGTCAGGTCGGGGCGCTCGAACGCGATCTCGGCGTGCCGCTGTTCCATCGCCATGCGCGCGGACTGATCCTCACCGAACAGGGCGAGCATCTCTTCCGCACCGCCAAGGAGATGATGCTGAAGCTCGAATCCACCCGAGCTCGGCTCTCCGACAGCTGCGAGAAGCCGCACGGCGAACTCCGCATCACCACGACGGTCGGCCTCGGCACGCATTGGCTGACGCCCCGGCTCGGCGAATTCCTCGATCTCTATCCCGAAATCCGCGTCCAGCTTCTGCTGACCGACGAGGAACTCGATCTCTCGATGCGCGAGGCCGACGTGGCGATCCGCCTGCGGCAGCCGACGCAGGGCGACCTGATCCAGCGCCGACTGTTCACGGTGCATTTCCACGCCTATGCCTCGGCCGACTACATCAAGGGCCACGGCGCGCCGCAGGAGCCCGCGGATCTGGACGATCACCGCATTCTGACCTTCGGCGGGATCGCGCCCTCCTATCTGCTGGCCGTGCATTATCTGACCAATGTCGGCCGCGAGCCGCGCAATCCGCGCCCGGCGGCGCTGACGGTCAACAATATCGGCGCGCTGAAGCGGACCGTGGAGCGCGGGATCGGCATCGGAGTTCTGCCCGACTACATCGTCGAGCCGGATTCCGGCCTCGTCCAGGTGCTGACGGGGGTCGAGATGCCGTCTCTCGACAGCTATCTCGCTTATCCGGAAGAGATGAAGAACGTCGCCCGCGTTCAGGTCTTCCGCGACTTCCTCGTCGCCAAGGCCCAGCGCTGGACCTATTGAGCGCCGCTCACCGCGCGGGCCTGAGGCGCAGAAGCCGCCCGTCGTCGGCGTCCGTCAGCAGATAGAGGAAGCCGTCCGGCCCCTGCCGGACGTCGCGGATGCGGGCGTTCAATCCCGACAGCATGCGCTCCTCGCGCGTGACTCGCTCTCCGTCGAGTTCGAGCCGGACCAGCGCCTGGCCCGCGAGCGCGCCGACGAGGAGATTGCCGTTCCACGCAGGGAAGGCGCCGCTCGTGACGAAGGCTGCGCCCGAAGGAGCGACCGAGGGATCCCAATAGAAGATCGGCTGTTCGAGCCCCTCCTTGCGGGTGCCCTCCCCGATCCGGCCGCCCGTATATTCGACGCCGTAGGTGATGACGGGCCAGCCGTAATTGAGGCCCTTGCCGGGAATGTTGACCTCGTCGCCGCCGCGCGCGCCGTGCTCGACGGTCCAGAGCTTGCCGGTGACCGGGTGGAGCGCCGCGGCCTGCACGTTGCGGTGCCCGATGGACCAGATTTCCGGCCGCGCGCCGTTGCCCGTCGGGAAGGGGTTGTCGCGCGGGATCGCGCCGTCGGGCATCACGCGCACGACCTTGCCGATATGGGTCGCGGGATCCTGCGCCGAAGCGCGCTGGGTGAAGCGGTCGCCCAAGGTGACGAAGAGCGCGCCCGTGCGGTCGAAGACGAGGCGCGAGCCGAAATGCATGTTGCCGCGCACGGCGGGCTGCTGGCGGAAGATCACGACGGCATCTTCGACCCGCGCGGCGTCGGGCGACAGCCGACCGCGCGCGACGCTGGTGCCCTTCCCGCCTTCGGCACGCCCTTCGGAAAAGCTCCAATAGATCATGCGGTCGGAGGCGAAGTTCGGCCCCGTGACGACGTCGAGCAGGCCGCCCTGCCCGCCGTCGTCGATGGCCGGAAGGCCCGTGACGGGCGGAGAGACGCGGCCGTCCGGCGAGACGACGCGCAGGCGGCCCGCGCGCTCCGTCACCAGCATGCGGCCGCCGTCGATGAAGGCGAGGCCCCAAGGATGGGAGAGGCCGGAGGCGACCGTCTCGACGCTGATGCGCATCTTCTGCGTATCGACGACGGTCGCGCGGTTCTGGGCTGCGGCGGGCGCGACGGACAGGCACAGCGCCGCGGCCAAGACGGCGGCCGCAACGGACGGCACAGGCTCGAAGGGCGAGGTCGTCGTCATCGGCGGAGGTCTCCTGCGTTCTGCATGACGAGGATATCGGCACGGGCCGCGGCGCAGGCAAGGGTCGATCTCCGGGGCGGCGAGAACAGGCGTCCGCACGCCCGCGGCAAGACCTTCGCGCCCGACGGGGGCCGGATCTGCGGTTTTCCGCTCTTGCCCGGGGAATGGCTCCGATCTAGGGTCCGCGCGGCCCGAGAAGGGCCCCTTCGTCACGATTCCGGAGCCCGTCCGATGGCCTTCATCGCCTCTTCCCTGTCCCGCGTGAAGCCTTCCGCCACCATCGCGGTGACGCAGAAGGCCCGTGAATTGAAGGCTCAGGGCCGCAACATCATCAGCCTTTCGGTCGGCGAGCCGGATTTCGACACGCCCGACAACATCAAGAAGGCGGCGATCGAGGCGATCAACCGCGGCGAGACGAAATACACTCCCGTTTCCGGCATCACGCCGCTGCGCGAAGCGATCGCCAAGAAGTTCAAGCGCGAGAACGGCCTCGACTACAAGCCGACGCAGACGATCGTCGGCACGGGCGGCAAGCAGATCCTGTTCAACGCCTTCGCGGCGACGCTGAACCCGGGCGACGAAGTCATCATCCCGGCGCCCTATTGGGTCTCCTATCCGGACATGGTGCTGATGTCGGGCGGCGAGCCCGTCTTCGTGAACACCACGATCGACAAGGCGTTCAAGCTTCAGGCCGAGGATCTCGACCGCGCGATCACGCCGAAGACGAAGTGGGTCGTGCTCAATTCGCCGTCCAACCCCTCCGGCGCGGCCTATTCCCGCGCCGAGATGAAGGCGCTGACCGACGTGCTGATGAAGCACAAGCATGTCTGGGTGCTCACCGACGACATGTACGAGCACCTGACCTACGGCGATTTCGAATTCGTGACGCCCGTGCAGATCGAGCCGAATCTGTGGGAGCGCACGCTGACGATGAACGGCGTGTCCAAGGCCTATGCGATGACGGGCTGGCGGATCGGCTATGCGGGCGGTCCCGACATGCTCATCAAGGCGATGGACATGGTGCAGGGGCAGCAGACCTCGGGCGCCTGCTCGATCGCGCAATGGGCGGCGGTCGAAGCGCTCGACGGGCCGCAGGACTTCATCCCGATGAGCCGCAAGGTCTTCCAGGAGCGTCGCGACCTCGTCGTCTCGATGCTCAACCAGGCCAAGGGCATCAAATGCCCGACGCCGGAAGGCGCGTTCTACGTCTATCCGTCCTGCGCCGAACTGATCGGCCGGAAGGGGCCGTCCGGCAAGGTGATCGAGACGGACGAGGACTTCGTGACCGAACTTCTCGAAGCGGAAGGCGTCGCGGCGGTGCACGGTACGGCCTTCGGGCTCGGACCGAACTTCCGCATCTCCTATGCGACCTCGAACGCCTTGCTCGAGGAAGCCTGCCGGAAGATCCAGCGCTTCTGCGCGGAACTGCGCTGAGCGGGAACGAAGCCGACGCCCCTCCGTTGTTTCCGGTCATGCAGGAACGACGGAGACGACCATGGCCATCACGATCACGCGCGGCCTTGCGGCCGTGCTGGCGCTGTCGGGCGCGCTCGCGGGTTGCGCGGGCGGCCCGGAATCCGAAACCGCAGCACGGCAGCAGCCGAACGTCCGCGTGGGCGTGCTCGAATGCAATGTCGGCGGCGGCGCGGGACTGATCATCACGTCGACCAAGGCGCTGAACTGCCGCTATCGGCCCGCGCAGGCGGAGCTGCCGATCGAGACCTATGCGGGCACGGTGCGCAATTTCGGGCTCGACATCGGCGCGACGCGGCAGGGGCTTCTGGTCTGGGCGGTGCTGGCGCCCTCCGAACGCGTGCCGCTCGGCGCGCTGGCCGGAGAATATGTCGGCGTGACGGGACAGGCCACGGTCGGCGTCGGCGCGGGGGCCAATCTGCTGGTCGGGGGGATCGAGAATTCGATCAATCTGCAACCTCTCTCCGTGCAGACGCAGACCGGCCTCAATCTCGCGGTGGGCGTGCAGTCCATGGAATTGGAGCCGGTCGTCCGTGCAGGACGGACGACGCCGCGCCGGGTGCAGTAAGGGGGCGGACGGCCGTTCGGGGATGCGCGTCGCTCCCCTCGGCCGTCATGCCCGCGCATGCGGGCATCCACGTCTTTGCGTCGGCGGGAGAAGGAAGTCGTGGATGCCCGCATGCGCGGGCATGACGGTGAGGGAGGCACGGGCGTTCGGCGATGATCGGCCGGTTTTCGCTCATGGTTTCGTCGGCGGCGTTTCCCCCGTCATGCCCGCAGAAGCGGGCAGCCACGTCTTTGCGTCGGCGGGAGAAGGAAGTCGTGGATTCCCGCATGCGCGGGGCTGACGGTGGGGG
>CAYNUN010000059.1:0-8845 GCA_964400345.1 uncultured Methylobacteriaceae bacterium | reverse complement strand
ACATGGTGGGCAGAAGCGTCTGCCCGAACGCGAGCAGCTTCCCATCGGCGTGATTGGACAGAAGACACGCGGCCTGACGCACCGTCTTCGCGCGCTGATAGGTGAAAGCGTACATGGCGTCCGTTCTCCTTCTTATTCGGCCGCGGCGAGACGCGCCGTCTTCTGCGCGGCGCGCCAGACCGCCTGCGGGGTCGCGGGCATGGCGACGTCCTCATGGCCGAGGGCGTCGGTGATGGCGTTGATGACGGCGGGGGGCGCGGCGATCGCGCCCGCCTCGCCGCAGCCCTTGATCCCGAGCGGGTTCGAGGGGCACGGCGTCGTCGTATGGTCGACCTTGAAGCTCGGCAGGTCGTCCGCCCGCGGCATGCAATAGTCCATATAGCTCGCGGTCACGAGCTGGCCGGACGCATCGTAATGCGCGCCTTCGAGCATCGCCTGGCCGACGCCCTGCGCGATGCCGCCATGCACCTGGCCTTCGACGATCATCGGGTTGATGACCACGCCGAAATCGTCCACGGCGACCCAGCGGTCGATCTTCGTCACGCCCGTATCGGGGTCGATCTCGACCTCGCAGATATGCACGCCGGAGGGGAAGGTGAAGTTGGTCGGGTCGTAGAACGCCCCTTCCTTCAGCCCCGGCTCCAGCTCCTGCCCCGAGAATTTGTGGGCGATATAGGCCTGCAGCGCGACCTCGCCGAAGGCGAGCGACTTGTCGGTGCCCGCCACGGAGAAGCGACCGTCCTTGAACTCGATGTCGCCTTCCGACGCTTCGAGCGCATAGGCCGCGACCTTCTTGCCCTTGGCGATCACCTTGTCGAGCGCCTTGGCGATGGCGGACATGCCCACCGCGCCGGAGCGCGAGCCGTAGGTGCCCATGCCGAACTGCACCTTGTCGGTGTCGCCGTGAACGATCGAGACCTGATCGATCGAGATGCCGAGCCTGTCGGAGACGAGCTGGGCGAAGGTCGTCTCATGCCCCTGCCCGTGGCTGTGCGAACCCGTGAGCACTTCCACCGTGCCGACCGGGTTCACCCGCACTTCCGCCGATTCCCAGAGCCCGACGCCCGCGCCGAGCGAGCCGACCGCCGCCGACGGCGCGATGCCGCAGGCCTCGATATAGGCCGAGAAGCCGAGCCCGCGGTGCTTGCCCTTCCGCGCGCTTTCGCGCTTGCGGCGGCCGAGACCCTTGTAGTCGACGAGCTCCAGCGCCTTGTCGAGCGAAGCGACGTAGTCGCCCGTGTCATAGGCCATGATCACAGGCGTCTGATGCGGGAACTTGCGGATGAAGTTCTTCTTCCGGAAGGCCGCCGGATCCTGCCCGATCTCGCGGGCCGCCACTTCGACGAGCCGCTCGACCACGAAGGTCGCTTCCGGCCGTCCGGCGCCGCGATAGGCGTCGACCGGCGCGGTGTTGGTGTAGATCCCCTCCACCTCGCAATAGATGGCGGGAATGTCGTACTGGCCCGAGAGCAGCGGCGCGTAGAGATAGGTCGGCACGCAGCTCGAGAAGGTGGAGAGATAGGCCCCGAGATTGGCCTTCGTATGCACCCGCATCGCCAGCATCTTGCCCTTTTCGTCGAGGGCGAGTTCGGCATGGGTCAGGTGGTCGCGGCCGTGCGCGTCGGAGAGGAAGGCCTCCGTGCGGTCCGAGGTCCATTTCACCGGACGTCCGACCTTCTTCGCCGCCCAGACGCAGACCGTCTCTTCGGCATAGATGAAGATCTTGGAGCCGAAGCCGCCGCCGACGTCCGGCGCGATCACGCGGAGCTTGTGCTCGGGCGCGATGCCGATGAAGGCGGAGAGCACGAGCCGCGCGACATGCGGGTTCTGGCTCGTCGTGTAGAGCGTGAAGGCCTCGTTGCCCGCGTCGTATTCGCCGATCGCCGCGCGCGTCTCCATCGGATTGGGGACGAGGCGGTTGTTGACGAGGTCGAGCTTGGTGACGTGCTTGGCCTTCGCGAATGCCGCGTCCGTCGCCGCCTTGTCGCCGAGATGCCAGTCATAGACGCGGTTGTCGGGCGCGACGTCGTGGATCACCGCCGCACCCTTTCCGGTCGCGGCGTTCATGTCGACGACGGGCGCGAGGGTCTCGTAATCCACCACGATCTTCTCGGCGGCGTCCTTGGCGATCGCGAGCGTCTCGGCGATCACGACGGCGACATGGTCGCCGACATAGCGCACCTTGCCCTGCGCCAGCGCCGGATGCGCGCCCGCCTTCATGGGCGAGCCGTCCTTGGAATGGATCATCCAACCGCAGATCAGGCCGCCGACGCCGTCCTTCGCGAGATCGTCGCCCGTGAGCACGCCGACGACGCCGGGCGTCGCCAGCGCGGCCGAGGCGTCGATCCTCTTGATCGTCGCATGCGCGTGGGGAGAGCGGAGGAAATAGGCGTAGGCTTGGCCGGGGCGTTCGATGTCGTCGGTGTAGCGGCCCTGACCCGTGATGAACCTGAAGTCTTCCTTGCGCCTGACGGGCGCTCCGATGCCGGTATTGCTCATGGGGTTTCCTCGTCGGATGTTCCGTGACGTTCGCGATCCGCGGAAGGGAGCGTTGTCTCGCCCCTCGACCGGTTCAGGATCGCCGCCTTATTCCGCCGCGACCGCCGCGGCTCCGGGGGCCATCGCCCTCGCGCCCGCTTCGACCGCCTTGACGATGTTGTGATAGCCCGTGCAGCGGCAGATATTGCCTTCGAGCTCCTCGCGGATCGTGTGCTCGTCGAGCGCATGTCCCTTGCGGTTCACGATGTCGACGGCGGCCATGATCATGCCCGGCGTTAAGAAACCGCAATGAAGGCCGTGATGCTCGCGGAACGCGGCCTGCATCGGGTGCAGCTCGGTCCCGTTGGCAAGCCCCTCGATCGTGACGACGCTCGCGCCGTCGCAGGAGACGGCGAGCGTGGTGCAGCTCTTCACGGCGCGCCCGTCCACATGCACGACGCAGGCGCCGCATTGGCTGGTGTCGCAACCCACATGGGTTCCGGTCAGGCGGAGATGCTCGCGGACGAACTGCGACAGCAGCGTCCGGGGATCGACGTTCGCGGTCACGGACTTGCCGTTGACCGTCATGGTGACGGTGGTCATTCCTCTCCTCCTTCAGGGACCCGCGATCCGACGTCGGGGTTTTGTCGTGGCCGGAAGAGCCCGTGCGGACCGCCCGGCGAATTCGAGTGTGAAACGCGCGGAAAAAGCGGTCAAGGCGGCCTTCGTCGTCTGACGATACGTCAGACTGCCGCGTTTTCCGGATTCACCGCCTTGGCGAAGTTTCCGAAGAACTCGTCGGCCATCTTTTTGGCGACGCCGTTGATGAGGCGACCGCCGAGCTGCGCCAGCTTGCCGCCGATCTGCGCCTCGACGTCATAGACGAGCTTCGTCCCCTCGGGGACCTCCTCGAGCCGCACTTTGGCCCCGCCCTTGGCGAAGCCCGCGACGCCGCCCTCGCCCTCGCCTTGGATCCGATAGCCGTTCGGCGGATCGAGATCGAGAAGCTGCACGCGGCCCTTGAAGGTGGCGCTCACCGGGCCGACCTTCACCTTCGCCACCGCCGCGAATTCGGTCGGGCTCGCCATCTCCAGCGACTGGCAACCGGGAATACAGGCCTTCAGCACTTCGGGGTCGTTGAGCTTCGCCCAAACCGTATCCCGCGATGCGGGAAGCACGGCTTCCCCGTTCATCGTCATCGCCATGCGTTCCTCCGCTCGTTGTTGCGACGAGATTAGCGTTTTCGACGCGCTGCGCCACCCGCGACCGCGCGGTATCCGACGCGCCCTTTCGGCGTCAGCCGAGCCGCGACAGCGCCGGGAAGGTCTCCAGAAGCCAGAACGAGGCGTCCGTGATCGTGCCCGTCAGGAAGGCGATCCCGGTCAGCACGAGCAGCGCGCCCGTCGTCTTCTCGACGAGCACCATCCGGCTCCGGAACCGCTTCATGAAGCCCGTGAACCTCTCCAGCGCGAAGGCCGCGAGCAGGAACGGAATGCCGAGGCCGATCGAATAGGCGGCGAGCAGTCCCGCGCCCCGCGCCACCGTGTCCTCCGTCCCCGCCACCGCGAGAATGGCGGCGAGCACGGGGCCGATGCAGGGCGTCCAGCCGAAGGCGAAGGCGAGCCCCATCACATAGGCGCCCCAAAGGCCGACGGGCTTTTCCAACGTCAGCCGCGCCTCGCGATAGAGGAAGGCCAGGCGATAGACGCCGAGGAAGTGAAGCCCCATCGCGATGATCGCGAGACCCGCGACGGTCGAAAGGATGTGGAGATTCTGCCGGATGACGGTGCCGAGCACGGAGGCGGTCGCCCCCAGCATCACGAAGACCGTCCCGAAACCGAGCACGAAGAACAGCGCCGCGAGCATCACGTCGCGCCGCGCGCGCTTCTCGCTCTCGACGCCGAGATCCTCCGCGGTCGTGCCCGCGAGCCATGTGAGATAGGGCGGCACAAGCGGCAGCACGCAGGGGCTCAGGAAGCTGAGCAGGCCGGCGAAGACGGCGGCGGGGAAGGTCACGTCGGACATGCCTCGTCTTAGCCTCCGCGAGCCGTCCGGCCAAGCGCTCCCGCGTCGCACTTGCGGCGCGGCCTCCGCCTCGCGCAGAATCGTACGCATGTTCCGCAATTCGATCACCGACCTGTCCGGCGTCCTCGTCGGCCGAGCGCATGACGAGACACTCGCGTCGGGCGTCAGCGTCGTCCTGTTCGAGGAGCCCGCCACGGCCTCCGCCGCGATCCTCGGCGGCGCGCCCGGCACGCGCGACACCGCCCTTCTCGAACCGGAAATGACCGTCGAACGCGTCGACGCCTTCGTGCTGTCCGGCGGTTCGGCCTTCGGGCTCGATGCGGCGGGCGGCGTCATGGCGGGCCTCGCCGCCGCGGGGCGCGGCTTCGCGGTCGGCCCGGTGCGCATCCCCATCGTCCCGCAGGCGATCCTTTTCGATCTCCTGAACGGCGGCGACAAGAATTGGGGCGACCGCCCGCCTTATTTCGACCTCGGCCGCAAGGCCTTCGACGCCGCGTCCCGCGACGTCGCGCTCGGCACGGCGGGGGCGGGCTACGGCGCGACCGTCGCGGGCCTCAAAGGCGGCCTCGGCACGGCGAGCGTCGTCACGCCGCGCGGCTTCACGGTCGGCGCGCTCGTCGCGGTCAATGCGGTCGGCACGGTCACGGTCGGGGACGGCCCGCATTTCTGGGCCGCGCCCTTCGAGCGCGACGGCGAATTCGGCGGGCTGGGCCTGCCCGCGAGCATCCCGCCGTCCGCCCTCGATCTGCGCCTCAAGGGCGGTCCCGGCGGCAATACCGTGATCGCCGTGGTGGCGACGGACGCCGCGCTGAGCAAGCCGCAATGCAAGCGGACGGCGCTCGCCGCCCATGACGGTCTCGCCCGGTCGATCCGCCCGGCGCATACGCCCCTCGACGGCGACGTGGTCTTCGCGGCGGCGACGGGCCGCAGAGCGGGCCCCGTCGATCCCATGGCGCTGGCCGAAATCGCGAGCGCCGCGGCGGACGTCCTCGCCCGCGCCGTCGCCCGCGGCGTCTACGAGGCGACCGCCCTGCCCTTCCCCGGCGCCCTGCCCGACTGGAAGACGCGATTCGGCGGCGTCCGGTGACGACGCATCAGAACCGATCGACCCGATAGGGCCTCGGATCGCAGAAGGTCTCTTCGCCCGCGATCATTTCCGCGAGCAGCCGCCCCGTCACCGCCGACAGCGTCAGCCCGTGATGCGCATGGCCGAAGGCGAACCACAGGCCCCGGTGTCGCGGCGCGGGGCCGATCAGCGGCACCATGTCCGGCGTGCAGGGTCGCGAGCCGAGCCACGGCTCCTTCTCGATGCGTTCGCCGATGGGGAAGAAGGCGCGCGCCTTGGGCTCGATGCGCGTCAGCTGCACCGGCGTCGGCTTCGCGTCGCGCAAGGCGAATTCCGCTCCGGTCGTGAGGCGGATGCCCTTTCGCATCGGCGCCAGCACATATTTCACGTCCGCGTCATAGACCGTGTGATGCAGCACGGCGTCGCCCGCGGCGCGATAATGCGCGTGATAGCCGCGCTTCACGCCCATCGGCAGACGATAGCCGAGCGAGGCCGCGAATTCCGCCCCCCACGGCCCGAGCGCGACCACCACATGCTCCGCGCTCGCCTCGCCCGCTTCCGTCATGACCGCGCGTCCCGCGCCCGTCTCGCGCAGCGTCGCGGCGTCGCCCTTCAGGAAACGTCCGCCGCGCATTTCGAACAGCCGGCGATAGGCGGAGGACAATTCCTGCGGATCGGTGATGCTCGCCGGATCCTTGTAATGGATCGCGCCCGTGAGCCCGCGGGAGAGATGCGGCTCGAGCCGCGCGAGCGCGGTCGAGTCGAGAATGTCGATGTCGAGCCCGGTCGAGGCCCGCCGGGTCGCGATAGGCCTTGATCCAGCCCGAGCGACGCACGAGATGCCCCGCGCCCGCGGCCGCGATCAGCGGCTCGTGTTCCGACAGCGAATTCTCGATCAGCGGCAGCGCCGAGCGTGCGGCGCGCTCATGCCCTTCGAGCGTGCTCGCGGCGTAGTAGCGCGCCAACCAGGGCGCGGCCGTGGGCAGCGCGCCCGCATGGTAATAGGCGTCGGTTTCCCGGTTCATCCCGTAGCGCATGAGGTCGCGCAGCTTGCGCGGGAAGGCGTAGGGATAGATCGAGGCGCGCTCGATGATTCCGGCATTGCCGAAACTCGTCGCAGCACCCGGCTCCGCGCGGTCGACGAGCAGCACGGATTTGCCCTTGGCTTGGATCTGCAGCGCGCATCCGAGGCCGACGATTCCCGCGCCGAGTACGATCACGTCCGCATTCACGGTAGGGCTCCCCTGCATTGCAACATCCGAGGGCCGAGACTAGGGTCCGCGCGCCGGTCGGTCATCCCGTAAATATCCGGTTCCGAACGAAATTCTCCCAAAAAAAGCGGACCGAACCATGCCGATCGCGGCCCCCGTCGTCCATGCCCTCGCCTTCATGGGCCGCCACGGCAAGAAGGGCTTCGCCCTGTCGCTCTTCGTCGGCCTCGCGCTGCCCCAGCTTGCGGAAGCGTTCCGTCCGCTGCTGCCCGTCACGATCTTCTGCTTCGTGATGCTCACCTTCGCGCGGGCGGATTTCTCGGGTCTGCGCCGGGCGCTGGCGCGGCCGCGCCGCGTTGCCGCGGCCTTCGTCTGGCTCACCGCCGGCCCGCCGATCCTCGTCGCGGGCCTCGTCTTCGCGATCGGCCGCGATTCGATGGAGCCGGGCCTTCTCTTGGGCATCGCGCTGATCGGCGCGGCCCCGCCGCTGATGGGCTTTCCGACCTATGCCGCGCTGCTGGGGCTCGACAACAGCCTCGGCCTGATCGTGATCGTTCTCACGCTTCTGATCACGCCCTTCACCGCGCCCTGGCTCGCTTCCGCCTTGGCGGATGCGGCGGTGCCGATCGACCCCGCCGTTCTCGGCCTGCGCCTCGCCCTGCTTCTGGGCGGCGCGGGTGCGGGCGCGTTCCTGCTGCGTCGCTTCGTCGGGCCGGAGAGGCTCGCCCGCCGCCGGCACGAGCTCGACGGTTTCAACGTCGTGATCTATTTCATCTTCGCCGTCGCGGCGATGGACGGCGTCATCGATCACGCCATCGCGGCGCCCGGCCGCACGGCCTTCCTCCTCGCCGTCGCGACGGGGCTTTCGGTCCTCGGCGTCGCGCTGTCCTTCCTCATCCTCACGCCTTTCGGCAAGGCGGAGGCGCTGGTGCTCTCGCTCGGTTCCGGCATGCGCAATACGGGCCTGCTCGTCGCCGCCATGGGCGCGGCCTGTCCGCGCGACACCTATCTGTTCTTCTCGCTGCTTCAGTTCCCGATCTACATCGCGCCCGTGGCCGTCGCGCCCTTGGCGGCGATGATCCTCCGGCGTCGCTGACGCCGCGGCCGTTGCAAGCCGCCGCGCCGGGTGCTACGCGCCGAAGCATGCAAAGGCCGCTTCTCATCGCTCCCTCCATGCTCGCCGCCGACTTCGCCAGGTTCGGCGAGGAGGTCGCCGCCGTCGACCGCGCCGGCGCGGACTGGATCCATCTCGACGTGATGGACGGGCATTTCGTCCCGAACATCAGTTTCGGGCCCGACGTGATCCGCGCGATGCGCCGCCATACGAAGAAGTTCTTCGACGTGCATCTGATGATCGCGCCCGTCGATCCCTATCTCGCCGCCTTCGCCGATGCGGGCGCGGATCTGATCTCGATCCATGCCGAGGCGGGGCCGCATCTGCATCGCTCGCTGCAGGCGATCAAGGCGCTGGGCAAACAGGCTGGCGTCGTCCTCAATCCCGGCACGCCCGTCTCCGCGATCGAGCCCGTGCTCGACCGCGTCGATCTCGTCCTGCTGATGACGGTCAATCCCGGCTTCGGCGGTCAGGCCTTCATTCCGGAAGTCGCGGGCAAGGTCCGCGCGGTCAAGGCGCTCGTCGGCGACCGTCCGATCCGCATCGAGATCGACGGCGGCATCACGCCCGAGACCGCCCCGCTCGTCACCGCCGCCGGCGCCGACGTCCTCGTCGCGGGCTCCGCGGTGTTCAAGGCCGGAACGGAAGAAGGCTACGCCCGCAACATCGCCGCGATCCGCGCCGCCGGCGAAGCCGCGCGGGGCTGAGAACGCCTCCACGGCCGCCGAACTCCCCCGTCATGCCCGCGCCTGCGGGCATCCACGTCTTCCTTCCGGCGGCATTGAAAAGGTAGCGGTAGTCCGCAACCACCCGGTCATGCCCGCGCATGCGGGCATCCACGTCTTCCTTCACCGCACCCGTCATGACGACGAGGCCCGAAGACCTCGTCGCAACCGGTCAAATGCTCCCGAGCGCCTCGTCGATGTCGGCGATCACGTCGGCCGCGTCCTC